>NZ_CP137559.1:3495000-3801778 GCF_019249725.2 Segatella hominis | reverse complement strand
TATATCGATAATTGCTTTAAATTATTGCTCAAATTAGTGAAAGGCATCCCCAAAACGCCAAATTCACTGCAAAATTATAAAATAAAACGCAGACCACCAAATCTGATGATTTAATTTATTTTAATATAGTCTTATAACATCTTAATTATCAGACACTTAATTAAGTTATCCACAATTTTCAGTTCTTTGACCTATTTTTATGGTTAACTATCTGATGTAGAACAACTTAGAAGCTTTTCAAAGAAAAGAATAGGAAAAGAGTGGAACAAAATCGTAACACCCTCGAAATAACTCACAAACAATCAGTTCGAAAGTTATTTCGAGGGCGTGAAACATCATATCTGCTTATTTAGACTATTTTTATTTAAGCACAGGCGGCTTTTTAAAGACATTCGCCTCTATTACTTGTCTTTTTTACCAAAAACAGAGAAGTGAACATAGCGCTTAGGATGCTGTTTCAAATCGATAACTAAAGAATCAGCATGGCGCATGGTCGAATTCATATTATCATAAAGCTGGGTATCATTCATCAGCAAGCCAAGAGTACCCTTGTTGCTGTTCAACTTTTCAGTAAATGCCTGTGTATTCTCCAATGTCTTGTTGACACGATCCAGCGTACCCTGTACATCCAAAGATGCCAGATTGGAAGTCAGCTTATTCGTATTATCCAAAACGCCATTGGCACGATTGATCATACCAGGAACCTGCTTGTTGAGACCTGCCATCAACGTATTCAACTCACGGGTAGAAACCGTAAGATTGCCCGTAATGGTTTGCACATTATGCAAAGAAGCAGCCAATGCAGGATCTGCCAAGAGCGCATTCAAGCTACCCAAGATAGAATCCAGTTTAGGAAGCATCTTCTCGATAGTAGGAACCATAGCCGAAACCTTGCCCAAAGCGCCCTCATTGACAGCTCCAGGTATAATGCCACCAGCCTCAATACGTTCACGAGGATTATTAGCCAACAAGATATTCACTTGCAAATTACCCATCAGGTCTTTCACAATTTCAGCCTTACTTCCCTTTGGTATGCGCAGATTTTTATCAATATCAGCCTTCACCTTGATAGGACCAGACTGAGTATAGTCAAAATCCACAGCATCAACAGTTCCTACCTTATAACCATCAGCATAAATTGGCGTTGAAGCACCCAGTCCCTGGATGTCGGAAAACGTCATATAATAATAGTTATTGGAAGAAAACAGATTGATTCCCTTCAGAAAATTAATTCCGAAGTACATAATCAAAATACCTACAATAGCCACAAGAGCTATTTTTATTTCCTTGGTAATTTTCATTCTCCTTTATTTTTTATTCTGTTTAAATTCTCGAATTGCCTGATTCACGTCGTACTTCTGTCCATCCTTAAAGGCGATGATAAATGCCTCAGGAAACTTATCCAACAAGGATTTACGAAGTCGGAAGATCTCATTATAATTAGCAGAAGAACCTATCGTGTATTTCACCATACCACCCTCCTGATAACTTGCATAACCTGTTTCTCCTTTGAAATGCGCATCACCTGCTCGAAGCACACGGTTGCTCACAAAAATCTGCACTTTGAAGATTGGGGCATGAGCGTCTTTCTCTCCAACTTTTGCGATTGCTTTGACAACCGTATTCTTAGTTGCTCCCTTTTCCACAGTCTTTGCAGTTCTTCTTTCGATAGGATTAACGATCGTTTTATTGACATTGCCAGAAGACTTATTCGTGGAAAGCCGCTTAACCAAAGTCGTTCTGGAAGTATCGCTTGCCTGCGATTGTCGCTTGGTTTCCCCGCGCTGATAGGTATCTGGCACAATCTTTGGCATTTCACTGTCGTCTGCAGATGATGCCGCACGATAAGGCACAGAAACTCTTCTATCATACTTGTTCTTATATTGTTCGAAACCGTGGAAGATAGCCTTAGCCACATCATCCACGCGCGATTCATTGTTGAGCAGTTCCTCCTCATCAGGGGTGGTGATAAAGCCTAACTCTATCAAACAACTTGGCATAGAGGTCTCGCGAAGAACCAAGAATCCTGCTTGGTGAACGCCTTTATCCGGTCGGTTAGCCTCACGGCAAACACTCTTTTGAATAGAGCGGGCAATCTCAACACTGCGCTCCATATTCTTACCTTGAATGAATTCAAAGATAATATAGCTTTCAGAAGACTTCGGGTCAAATCCCTGATAAGTCTGCTGATATCCCTTCTCCATAGAGATGACAGAGTTCTCTCGCATAGCCACATCCAGATTATCCTTGGCACGGTGCATACCCAAGGAATAGGTTTCAAAACCTCTGGCTATCTTACCACCAGGCAAGGCATTGGTATGAACTGAAATAAACAGGTCCGCACCAGCCTTATTGGCAATATTTGCTCTTTCCATCAACGGAATGAACACATCAGTCTTTCGGGTATAAATGACACGCACATCTGGCATATTACGTTCTACATACTTACCAAAAGCCAATGCCACCCGCAGGTTTATATCTTTTTCTTTGGATCTGGCACCCATGGCACCTGCATCATGACCACCATGACCAGGGTCAATAACAAGCGTAAATCTATCATTGGCAGCAAAAGAATATGCCACCAACATAAAGAATGCAACCAGCAAAAGAACAATCTTCTTCAACATACTATTTATTATGATTGTGCAAAATTAAGCATTTAATGGCAGAAAACCAAAATATGCAACAAAGTTTTATTATTTATTAAGTGAACGCTCAAACAGAAATTCCACACCAGCTCCTTCACAATCGGCTCCCATAGGTGGATTCTGCTTGATGATTTTCAGATGAATTTCTTCTATAGTTGGAAAACGGCGAAAAAGACGATCACCAATTCTGCCTCCTACTCTTTCTATCAATTGAGAAGGAACAGACATCTCCTGGGAAACCAACTGATAAACCTCTGCATAGTTCAAGGTATCATTGACATCATCACTCGTCAATGCATTCGTAACATCATATTTGATACGTAAACTTACAAGATAATCATTACCCGTTTTCCTTTCCTGTGGCAAAACACCATGAAAGGCATGAAACTTCAAGTCTTGCAAAAGGATATAGCTCTGACGTAAATTCATCATTGTTCTCCTCCATCATGCTGTTCATCACTACAAGAAACTGGCAGTTCATCATCCTTCAAGTAATTTTTCAAGGCACGTTCTACACCCACCTTCCAGGTATTGATACTCTCAGAAGTGAGCTGCAACTGGCTAACCAGTTTAATAACATGCTTGATAGGCATACGATAGCGCAACACACCGGAAATCAACTTGGCATAATTCCAATACTCCGGATTAAACTTTTCGCTCAATCCCTCCACGGTTATCTTATAACCACGCTTGTTGACAAACTGAAAATCATATCTCTTGGCTCCCTCACTGAGAACTGTCTTCACGATTTTACCTTTGGTGACTGATTTTGGCAACATGATGCCTTCCTCATCATCTTGCAAACCTGTGAATATCTCGTAAGGATGACCATTGAGCAAACCCACCAATGCCACCCATTTCTCCTTATTATTCTGGAAACGGACAACATCACATTCCAATTCTCTTGGTCGCACCTCAACCACATCCGGTTGCATCTTCCGAATATTGACAGAATCTCCGACTACCTTATGCAAACTGTCTTGCAGCTTACCCCAATCAACTTGCTGGTCTGCAAAACGGTTACGCAGGTTCTCCAAACTACTCTTCAAATCATCCACGAGTGCAAGACGAGCCTCTTCAAAAGTCATATTTTCTGTATCAATCATATTAAACGTTTAATAATTTGGTGCAAAATTAAACTTTTTATTCTAAATGATGAAAGGTTTTTGGAGATATTTCTTAAAAAGATAGCAGTATATGCCACTTTTTAGAAAACTTTATTTACCTTTGCAATAGAATAAGGAGGAAAACGATATCAAGAAACATCAAAAATAAAGAATATGGAATCAATTAAAAACAGAACAACCATTCGCAAATATTCCAACCGTGAAGTAAGCGATGAATTACTGAATCGGCTGATAGAAGAAGCAGAGCGTACCCCTACGATGGGAAATCTTCAGCTCTATAGTGTCGTCGTTACGAGAAGTGAAGAAGGTAAAAAAGCACTTGCTCCAGCACATTTCAACCAACCTATGGTGACAGATGCATCTGTTGTACTTACCATCTGCGCTGATTACCGACGTACAACCATCTGGGCAGAGAACCGCAAGGGCACCCCTGGTTATGATAATATCCTATCATTCATGAATGCGGCTACAGATGCTTTGCTTTTCACACAAACATTCTGTAACTTAGCCGAAGAAGAAGGATTAGGCACCTGTTTTTTGGGCACAACTATCTATATGCCTAAGATGATTATCGACACCTTGAAATTACCAAAGCTCGTAATGCCAGTAGCCACCATTACCTTGGGATGGCCTGACGAGCATCCAGCCAAGAGCGATAGACTCCCATTGCGTAGTATCATTCATCAGGAATCATACAGCGATTATACCCCAGAGAAGATAGATGATTTCTATGCAGAAAAGGAATCCTTGGAAGAAAACAAGGAATTTGTAAGAATCAACAACGTAGAAACCCTCGCCCAGGTTTTCACAGACATCCGTTATACGAAAAAAGATTGTGAGGCCATGAGCATTGGTTTTATGGATGCGCTCAAGCAGCAAGGTTTTGTAAAATAAAAGCCACACGCGGCTCACAATTCGCAAGATATTGCCAGACTTCATGTGAAAAAAAGAAAGTGGGAATCCCTGTTAAGGAAAAATCATTTCCTTAACAGGGATTATTATTTTTACTTGATATCTTTCTCTAATTAGTCAACGACGATTGGCTTGTACTTTGGTACCAATGCCTTCATGATACACCAACCAACGAGATAAGCCACTGCACAGATGCAGAAGATAATCATATAACCAGCTGGCTTGCCATCAAAGCCCATGAAAGTAAAGGCAGCACCCTGACCTTCTGCATAGGTAAAGAGCATACCAGAACCCTTATTGATGAGGAAAGAACCTACACCACCTGCCATAGCACCAATACCAGTGATAGTTGCAACGGTAGATTTTGGGAACATATCACCAATGGTTGAATAAAGGTTGGCAGACCATGCCTGATGACCAGCACCTAAAAGACCGATAATGATAGCAGGCCACCATGCACTATACTCACCCATAGGCTGTGCTATCAGACCCAACAATGGGAAACATGCAAAGATCAACATCGCACGCATACGGCCGATATAAGGATTCATACCCTTCTTATCAACAAAGTAAGTTGGCAGATAACCACCACCGATACTCAAGATGGTAACAATCGCATAAAGGGTGAAAATCAAAGCAATACCCATGCTTGAGTCAGAAGAATAACCATACTGATCTGAGAAATAAGCTGGAGCCCAGAAAAGGAAGAACCACCATACACCATCAGTCAAGAACTTACCTGTGATGAAAGACCAAGTCTGACGGAAGGTAAAGCACTTCAAGAAACCGATAGTCTTCTCTTCTTCCTCATCACCTGCAGCCTTTTCTGCCTCAACCTGCTCAGCTTCCTCATCCTGATTGATATAAGTAAGCTCAGAGTTATTGACATACTTGCTCTTGGCAGGTTTGTCATAAAGCCATACCCAAAGACCCATCCAGACATAACCGAGCACACCGATAATGATGAAAGCCCACTCCCAACCCATGGCGCGAGCCAAGAGAGGAATAGTAGCTGGAGCTGCCAATGCACCTACAGAAGCACCACTATTGAAAATGGCTGTAGAGAAAGCACGGTCCTTCTTTGGGAAATACTCTGCTGTTACCTTGATAGCTGCAGGGAAGTTACCAGCCTCACCAACGGCAAGAATCAAACGGCAGGAAAGGAAAAGCCATACACTGATAGTGGCAATAGCAACTGCTGCATCACTACCTGCCTGAACCAGGCGCAAAGCTTCAATAGAATCATAGCCTTCTACCTGCATAGCTACCCAACCGCAACCTGCATGCATCACAGCACCAGTTGACCATACGAAGATGGCAATGAGGTAACCTTTCTTTGTACCCATCCAATCCACGAACTTACCTGCAAAGAGGTTTGCAATGGCATAGAAAATGGAGAAGAGACCGGTAATCGTACCGTAGTCATCATCAGTCCAGTGGAACTCTGGAGCGATAAAATCTTTCCATGTTAATGACAGAACCTGACGGTCCATGTAATTCACAGTGGTTGCCAAGAAGAGCAACGCACAGATGACCCAACGGAAGTTGGACATCTTACTTGTTTTAATAGCGTTCATACTTACTATCTATAGAGTCTGTTTAAAATTAGCGTTTAAATGAGAACGAAAAATCTCTTGTGGACAAATGATGCCCACAAGAGGATGATTTTCATATTATTTCATCTCTGGAATTTTAACTACCTGCATATCATTATAGATCAGGTTTTCACCAGCCATACCCCAGATAAAGGTATAGTTGCTTGTACCAGCAGCGCAGTGGATAGACCACTCTGGAGCAATCACAGCCTGCTCGTTGTTCAACCAGATAGGACGAGTCTCCTGTGGTTCACCCATTACATGGAGAATCTTCTGACCCTCTGGCACATTGTAATAGAGATATGTCTCCATACGACGGAGGTGAGTATGAGCTGGCATGGTGTTCCATACAGAACCCTCTTTCAACTCAGTTACACCCATCTGCAACTGGCATGTACGTACACCAGCAACACCATCGATAATCAACTGATGGATAACGCGGTCATTGCTTTCCTTCAAGCTACCTGCCTTGATGTTGTTAGCATCCTTCAATGTTACCTTCTTAGTAGGGAAGGTCTGATGTGCGCAAGCACTGTTCATATAGAACTTAGCTGGCTTATTGGCATCCTTGCTGGCTACTTCAATATTCTTGGCGCCACGACCTACATAGAGAGCCTCCTGGAAACCGAGCGTATATTTCTTGCCATCTACAGTAACAGTACCCTCACCACCGATATTGATGATACCCAACTCACGGTTATCGAGCAGGTTCTTCTGATCGTTTGGCTTGTCTGTATAAAGAGGAGCGATAGAAGTCAACTTCAAAGGAGCTGTTGTTGGCTGTGCGCCACCAATCAGGAAACGGTCAAACATTGTGTAAGTCCAGTTTACCTCACCTGGAGCAAAAACCTTCTCAATGGCATATTCACCACGAAGACGGTCTGTTGTGTAATGCTTTGCATCCATTGGGTTGCTTGCATAACGAACATTGTAATTAGTGTAAGCATTTTCTGCCTTCACTTCATAAGCACTCTTGCAGCACTGTGCAAAACCAGCACCAGCAACGAGCAACATTGCAAATGATAATAATACCTTCTTCATTACTAAAATCTTTATATTATTTTTTATTTTTCAGAATTATTTCTATCTTTCTGTTTATTTCTGCAAATCCTCAGCAGCCTTCTTCTCTTCTTTCACGATGCGCTGACGGTTGATAATCATCAAAGCTACAGTGATGACTGTGAGTACACCCATACCGATGTATGAAAGTTTCACACCTCTATAGATAATCCATCCGAAGAGAGATGAGGCAAAGTCGAGAGCACCACCAGAGAAACCAGCAGGAATGTGAGCAGCATTATCACCTGTAGCTGCATATACCTGATTGGCAGCCAAAGTAAAGTCTGGAGCCATATCGGTTACAAAATAAAGACCGATTACCAGAGCAAAGAGACCGATAATAAGGGTCTTTACTACATTACCTTTGGTAAAAGGCAATATCATTGGGAAGAGGTAGAACATACCTGCCAAAGATGCCAATGGCAAGAACTGGTTGCCAGGCAAGAATACTGCGATAGCCAAGATAGCAGGAATCAAGATGACAGATACGACCAATGTTGTAGGATGACCGATAACAAGAGCAGGACTCATACCGATATGTACCTTCTTACCATTGAACTTAGACTTCACCAATTCCTGAGTCTTTTCTGAGATAGGCTTCAAACCTTCAATAAACAAAGAGGTGATACGTGGAATCAGTTCCATCACCGCTCCCATGGTAACACCTAAGAACAATACCTTCTTAATATCAAGCTGTGCAGCCCAACCGATCAGGGCACCAACGATGACACCGAGAACCAACGGTTCACCTAATACACCAAACTTCTTCTTCAAACCCTCTGCATCAATATCCAACTTAGAGAATCCTGGAATCATATCCAGAAGTTTGTTGAAACCGATAGCCAAAGGCATAAAACTCTGGCAGAAAGGCTGAGGAATAGAGATACCATCCAAATCATAATATTTCTGGAATTTCTCTGCTGTCAAGTCTGCACAGATCAGAGTAATGATGTAGCAAACGATTGCTGCGAAATAACCCCACAACAAACTTTGACCCATCACGAAGTAAGCTACCGCACCGATAAAAGCAAAGTGCCAGTAGTTCCAGAGGTCAATATTGACCGTACGGGTTGTCTTGGTAATCAACATCAGAAAATTGACACCCAGGCAGATAGGGATAATCAATGCACCCACCGCAGTATTATAGGCAACTGCTGCTGCAGCAGGCCAACCCATATCGAATACATTTAACTGCAGATGATAAAGGTCGGAGATTGCTTTCAATGGGTCATTGAAGTTAGTTGTCAACAAAGCAGTAACAACACCCAAGCCTACGAAACCCACGCCTACGAAGAGTCCCGACTTCAGTGCCTTACCGAATTTCATGCCAATACACAAGCCGATGACGGTAAAGATGATTGGCATCATCACACTCGCACCTAAGCTAATGATATAGCTAAATACCTTTTCCATTTTAATTTTTAATGAATGTTAGTTAATAATTTGGGGCACCCATATAAAGGTGCAACATTGATTTGTTTCAAGTTTTATGGGCACAAAGATACGCTTTTTTCTTTAAATTCAATACGTTTTCATTAAAAATATTACTTAAAAAAGAATCCCACCCGATATTTTCGGATGGGATTGATATGATTTTGTACATTTTCAACAGATTTTCGCCTCTGTTTAATCCTGATAATACACTCTCTTCACACGATTACTGATCGTAGTCAGCACCTCATAAGGTATCGTGTCGAGAATATCACTGAGCGTTTGCACTGGCAATTGCTCTCCAAAGATTTCCACACTGTCACCTTCCTTGCAATCTATGCCTGTCACATCGATCATGGCTACGTCCATACAGATGTTACCTACATACTCTGCTTTCTGACCATTCACCAGACAATAAGCATGACGGTTGCCGAGATGACGGTTCAAACCATCAGCATAACCGATTGGAATGGCTGCTATCACGCTGTCCTTATCCAGAATGGTCCTGCGACTGTAGCCGATACTCTCCCCTGCCTTGATGTGATGCATCTGCAGGATAGTCGTCTTCAGGGTACTTACACAGTTGATGGTCTTGTTGTTGCGGGAATTGATACCATAAAGTCCTAATCCCAAGCGACACATATCCAACTGTCTGTCAGGGAAATGCTCTATACCTGCAGAATTGCAGATATGGCGCAATATCTTATGATCGAAGGCAGCCTGCAACTGCTTGCTACCCTTATCAAACAATGCGAACTGCTGGGCAGAGAACGCATCGAAGGAATCATCATCACTACCTACAAAATGCGAGAACACACTTCGTGGTATGATGGCATTCTGATGTTTCAGTCGTGCTATCAATTCTTCCATATCATTTTCCGGATCAAAGCCCAGACGATGCATACCTGTATCCAACTTGATATGTACAGGGAAACCAGTAACACCTTCTTTCTCTGCAGCCTTGATCAGTGCGTCCAGAATACGGAAAGAATAAACCTCTGGTTCCAAATCATAGTCGAACATGGTCTTGAAGGCTGTCATCTCCGGATTCATAATCATGATATTGCTCGTAATACCATTCTTGCGAAGCGTAACACCTTCATCGGCTACTGCTACGGCAAGATAATCCACACGATGATCCTGCAATGTCTTGGCGATTTCTACCGCTCCGGCTCCATAACCATCCGCCTTGATCATGCATACCAACTTGGTCTCTGGTTTCATGAACGAACGGTAATAGTTCAGATTGGCCACTACTGCATTCAGATTTACCTCCAATGTGGTTTCATGCACCTTTTTCACGAGTAATTCAGTCAACTGGTCAAAGCCAAACTGACGGGCACCCTTCAGCAGGATGACCTCATCGCGCAAGGAAGCGAACACCTCACTCTTGATAAAGTCCTCAATATTACGGAAGAAGAATTTCTCTGAAATCTGAATCTCATCACTCTGTTCATACAACTGCGGACCGACACCGATGAATTTGACCACACCACGCTTACGGCATAAGTCAGAGACCTCTTTGTACAAGTCCTTAGGATTTTCACCGCTCTGGAAGATATCACTGAGTATCAACGTATGACGGCGACCCTTATGATCTGGGCGGCGACTCATAAAGTCGAGAGCTATATCGAGTGAATTGATGTCTGAGTTGTAACTGTCATTGATCAAAGTGCAACCATGCTGTCCTTCCTTGACTTCCAATCGCATAGCTACCGGTTCAAGAAGTGACATACGCTTATCCACTTCCTCTGCAGTCAACCCCAACTTACGGGAAACAACTGCCGCTATAATAGAATTGGTGACAGAAGCCTCATCAATAAAAGGTAGAGAATAGCTATCCTCTTCACCTTTATATATATAGGTAATAATAGACAGATTACCCTTTTTCTCTATATTTTTCACATAGAAAGGAGCAGCAGAATCCTTCAAGGACCAATACAGTTTTTCACCCTTGTAATCATGATATTCGCCTACCACCCTGGCAACAATTTCATCATCACCATTATAGACGATCGTTTCTGCATCATGGAAAAGAATGATCTTCTCACGACACTTAGCCTCCAAAGACTCGAAATTCTCCTGATGCGCAGAACCCAAATAAGTAAGCACGGCTATCGTTGGCTGAATGATGTCACGAAGAGCAAGCATCTCGCCAGGCTGACTGATACCAGCTTCAAAGACACCAACCTCAGTCTGCTCGTTCATCAACCAGACAGACAAAGGCACACCTATCTGAGAATTGTAGCTGCGCGGACTGCGGGTGACAAACATATTTGGAGAAAGCAACTGATGAAGCCATTCCTTGACCATAGTCTTACCATTGGAACCAGTAATGCCCACGATAGGAATATTAAATTCATCACGATGGCGCTCTGCCAGACGCTGGAGAGCTTCCAGCGTATTAACCACCTTCAGGAAATTAGCTTCCGGATAGTCAGAAGCATATCCTTTAGGAACATTAGTAACTACGAAATTTCTAACACCACGACGATACAACTCAGGAATGTAGTTGTGACCATCATTACGCTCTGACTTCAAGGCGAAGAACAGAGTTTCCTCTGGGAAACAGAGTGAACGGCTATCGGTCAATATGAAACCGATATTCGTATCCTTGTCTCCATAGCGACGCGCACCTATCAGTGTGGTTACCTTTTCGATAGTATAAGTCATTATCTTACTTTTTAAAATATTCTATATGTGATAATCATGTCATTTCCCCAACTGGTACTTTTCCATGAATTTCCGTTCTTTTTCCTGTGCATTGGCAAGAAACTTCTTGTATTCCTCACTCTCTGGATTGAAAGGTCGGTGTCCAAGGGCTTCACGGATAGGTTTCCATTCCTCTAAAAAGTCCTCGGCAGTCTTGCCAAAGTAAGCCATTTGGAACTTCTGCCAGATATATTCCACGGCCAGTTCGCTCGGATGAAGCATATCTTCCTTGTAAAAGCGATAATCTCTCAGTTCGTCACAGAGAATTTCATAGGCAGGGAAATAGTGCACCACTTCTGGAAAGCGCTGGCAAAGTATATCTGCCGCTAAAAGAAGCGTGGCCTTGGATAGTTGACTGCCATGGAATCCATATTTCTGGTAACGGATAGGACTCACCGTCACGATAATGTGCCTGACTCCTTGACCGAGCAATGCCAAAACCGCCTTGAAAAGTTCTACCACGCATTCACCCACACTCAATTCCTTTTCTTCAAACAGGCGTTGCGGACGCTTCTGACAGTTATCCACCACTTCACCCGTTTCCTTCAGGATATATACATGATTGGTTCCGAGCGTAAAGACAGCCACATCCACTTTTCGGTCTTGGTTCTGATATTCAGTACCAGCCTTCAAACCTGCGGTACAAGGTTCCCCCTTGAGATACCGGTCCACAGAGTGATATACGCTCGTAGGATTGTACATGACTCCGTATGGATTGACCATGGCACGGAAGCGATTCTCGACAAAACGATTGCCGAGATGATCCGCAAAACAACTGCCCACGAAAAGCAGTCTGTCAGAAGGCTGTATCTCAAAGTCAGCCTTTTCTATGTTCACTTCCGTTCTAAAGTCCATATTGCTTATTTTTCTGTTACTTTATTTTTCTTCCATTCAAAGAATAAACCTGCGAGCAAGAGAATCAACAGTACACCGTAGCCTACATAAGCAATGGTCTCTGTTGTCTTCAGGGATGTAGGGTGGAAATCAAGTACCACCTTGTGAGTTCCCGGTTTTACATTCAGGGCACGCAAGATATAATTCACTCTGCCCAATTCTGCAGGCTGTCCGTCTATCGTAGCCGTCCAACCAGGATAATATATTTCAGAGAACACGATGACACCACCCTTGTTGGAAGTAACCTCATAAGTCAGATTATTTGGCTTATATTGAGTCAACTTAACAATAGAAGTATCATCCTGAGGCACACTTTCACCGAGCTGCTGCTTGAACTTCGCATCAGCTACAGCTTCATGTCGCAAATTGATCTTTCCTACCTTATCAATCTCCTCATTGGCATTTTCTGCATAGCTTACCTTATCAACAAACCAAGCATTGCCATAGGCATAAAGATTCTGCACAGGCACAGTCTGTCCACCCTGCAAAGGCATGATGAAGTACTTCGTGTTGAGCATATTGAGCACAGGGAATATGCTGTCGCCATTCACCTTCGTCATGTCACCACCAGCCTCAGCTACAGCCTTCATCGCCTTCTGCATCTCTGGAGAGATATAAGCTTCTATCATCTCCGCATAACGACGGAGTTTGGCTGGATGATAACCACCAACGCTCTTATGATAATATGAAGTTTCGTTCTCATTGAAGGTATTGGATGCCATATTGAGTACACGATAATCAAGCGATTTGTCTCTGCAGATCATCTTATCGGTCTCAGTCATTTGCTGTGGAGTATCACGCACGCTCTTCTCCACGAACATATCATCATAGAGATAACGCTTGTTGACCATCCACATATCTACCAAACAGAGTACAGCAATACCAGCAATCATAAACTCCTTGCCCAACTTCTTCATCTTATAAAGGAAGAGGAAGGCTGAGCCAATGACGATAACCCAGAAAGAACGCCAACAATCGGAAGTAAAGATACCCTTTCTGATTTCAGTCAGATTGCTGATGATAGGTCCCTGATATTCTGCAGGAAGCTGCTGCAAAGCCTGAAGTTCCTGTGCAGACACGAAATCTGAGAAGAACAGGCCTGGTGCCAAGGCAAAGAGGAGACAGAAACCTGCTGTCAGTCCGAAGCTTGCATAAACGAGTTTGGCCTTGGTAGTCAATATTTCCGGTTCATCCACGATCTTCTTGAGTGCCATCATCGCCAACAGAGGAATGGTAAACTCAGCAATCACAAGGATGGAAGCCACCGTCCTGAATTTGGCATACATCGGAACGTAATCCAAGAAGAAATCCGTAAACGGCATGAAGTTTCTACCCCATGAGAGAAGTACGCTGAGGATGGTCGCCGCCAACAAAGCCCACTTCATCGGCCCCTTCACAATGAATAAGCCCAAGATGAAGAGCATACAGACGAAAGCGCCTACATATACAGGACCGCTTGTTCCAGGCTGGTTGCCCCAATACTGTCCGAGTTGCTGATAAATCTGTACAAAGTTAGGATCCGCTTTTTCCATTGCCTTTGTGTTCTGTGCCAAAGGAACAGAAGCACCACCCTTTGCATCCGGAATCATGAGCGTCCAAGTCTCGTCAATACCATAACTCCACTGGGTAATATAGTCTCTATCCAAACCGCTATTGGTCTGGTTAGCAGCGTTTTTCTTCACCAGTTCACTCTTTCCACGCATAGACTCCTGACCGTACTGCCAAGTATGATACAGGTTGGAAAGATTGAGCGATATACCGATGGCGGCACCCACGATACAAGCCGCAGTAGCCTTACCGAAGCGAGCCATTTCCTTCTTCTTATAGGCATCCCACAAGAATGCGAGAAGCATAAAGAAGATGATAAAGAGGTAATAATAAGTCATCTGCACGTGGTTGGCATTGACTTCAAAGGCTGCAAAGATAGCAGTAACGAGCAATCCCCACAAATATTTACCACGATAAGCCAATACGACACCTGCAATCATAGGAGGCAAATAAGCCAAAGCCATCACTTTCCAGATGTGTCCGGCAGCAATGATGATGAAGAAATAGGACGAAAAAGCCCAGATGATAGATCCCAATGCTGCTAATGACTGTCGGAAGTTAAAGGCTCTCAACAGAATATAGAATCCTAAGAGGTATGCAAATACATACCACACATAGTCAGGCAACCAGAGATGATAGGCATTGACAGCCTGCTGCAAAACAGTGCCACTCTCATAAGATGGTGACATCTGATAAGTTGGCATTCCACCAAAAACAGAGTTTGTCCAACGGGTCACCTCGCCAGTCTGTTGCTGGAAAAGTTCCTTTTCATGTCCCAGTCCCTTGCCTGCTGCAGCATCATGACGGAACAGGATGCGCCCGTCCATGTCGGCTGGCATGAAATAAACAAAGGAGACAACTGCAAATACGATTACTACCAGAATATCCAGTAGATACTTCTTCAAAAATTTCATTATTTCTATAAACGTTTATATTTTGACTGCAAAGATAGTGCAAAATGAAGACAATACAAAATAAAAAAGGTAGTTTTTGCTATTTTTAGTGTTAAAGAAATAACTTAAGAAGCATTCAGACTTGCCTGAAATGGATCTGTAGAAGATGGTATTACCCATTATAATAGGGAATTTCCCTTTTCTTTTAGGGATTCTCTAATTGCAATATGAGAAAAGATACGTATTTTTGCAGCATCAGAAAAAGAGTTTCATATCATACAAAAAGCTCTTTATATATAATAAGGTATAACTAATAAATTGATGAAAAATATGAAAAAGATTACATTTCTCCTGATGGCTCTCTTGCTCATCGCAATGCCATCCTCAGCTCAACACTACACTCAGAGCAGATATTACAACAAGCAGACTGGTCATCTCGACTACGGCCGTCACTACAATGATTACCCTGACTCCTACTTCGGATTCAGGATTGGTCCTTCTTTCTCTTACGTCAATTCGGATGATAGCAGACTGGATGGTGGTAATTGGCAAACTGGTCTCAACGTGGGAGTTGTGGCAGGTGTCGCACTTTCAAATGCCCAGCCTCTTTATTTGGAAGGAGGCTTGTTCTATACAGAGAAAGGCGGCAAGAAAGATTTGGCTAATGACAAGAAGATGACCTACGACCTCAACTACATCGAAATTCCACTTGTACTGAAATATAAGTACAATATCGATCCACACTTCTCGCTCCAACCATTTTTTGGAGGATATTTCGCTTTAGGAGTTGGTGGAAAGATTAAAAACTTCGAACAGAGAGAAGCTCAAAACTCATTTAATGACGATAACTTCCGCCGGGTAGATGGAGGACTCCGTCTGGGTTGTGGCGTGCAATACGATATGTTCTATGCCGACCTTACCTACGATATCGGTCTGGCAAACATCTGTCATGATACCTTCGACACATCCCATAATGGAGGACTGCAACTCAACTTTGGTGTTAACTTCTAAGGTTTTATCAGATATTTTTCGTAACTTTGCAGCCGATTTTAATATCGGCAAATTCTCAATCGAAAAAGTTACAATAAATATATGAAAATAGGAATTATCGTTGCGATGGACAAGGAGTTCACGCAACTCAAGACATTATTGACAGAATCACAGACAGAGCAGAAGAACCACAAGGATTTCGTGATTGGAAAAATTGGCAACAATGAAGTAGTCATGCAACAGTGCGGCATCGGCAAGGTAAACAGTACCATCGGTGCCGTAGAAATGATAGACAATTACCATCCAGACCTGGTGATCTCATCCGGTGTTGCGGGTGGAGCAGATATCAACCTCAACGTTACTGAGGTTGTAGTGGCAACAGAGTGTGTATATCATGACGCTTATTGCGGCGATGAATGTGAATTTGGACAGATTTTGGGTATGCCAGCCACCTTCAAGACTCCAAAGGAGTATGTAGAGAAGGCACTTGCCATCAATCATCTTCCAGACAACATCCATCCTAAGATACATGCAGGACAGATTGTCAGTGGAGAGTGGTTTGTAGATAGCAAGGAGAAGATGCGCTCTATCCTGGAGCACTTTCCTCATGCAATGGCTGTCGATATGGAGAGCTGTTCTATTGCACAGACCTGCCATATATACAAGACTCCTTTCATCTCCTTCCGTATTATCAGTGATGTACCACTCAAAGACACCAAGGCGCAGCAGTATTTCGACTTTTGGGCTAAGATGGCAGAAGGTTCTTTCAATGTAACCAAAGCATTCTTGGAGAAATTATAAATGAGAAATGACAAATTAGAAATTATGAACAAGATACCAAGTTTTACTATCAATCATAACAAGTTGCTCCGCGGTATATACGTTAGCCGTAAGGACGAAATTGGAAACGAAGTTGTCACTACTTTCGATATCCGCATGAAAGTACCTAATCAGGAGCCTTGTCTCCACAACGGTGCCATCCACACGATTGAGCACCTCGCTGCCACCTATCTCCGCAATGACGAAGAGTGGAAAGACCGCATCGTATATTGGGGTCCGATGGGTTGCCTCACAGGTAATTACCTCATCATCAAAGGAGACCTGGAAAGCAAGGATATCGTTGAGTTGATGAAGCGCACCTTCAAGTTTATCGCAGACTTCGAAGGCGAGATTCCTGGACAGGCAGCCAAGGACTGTGGCAACTATCTGCTCCACGACCTGCCTATGGCAAAATACGAGTCCAAGAAATATCTCGAAGAGGTCTTGAACGTTATCAAGGAAGAAAACTTGATTTATCCTACACAAGAATAAGATTAGGAAAGGCCTGACTGAAATCAGGAAAAGTCAAAGACTGAAATATAGAAAAAGCATCTTAAGATACATTTGCGAGTATCTTAAGATGCTTTTTTTACCACTTGAGTTTACCATACTTCTCCTTATACCACAACTGCCAACCATTCACTAAATTCTGCCAAACCACATAGGCACCTGGAGCTACGGCAGCCAACGGATTCAGGAAAGTAAGGGTGAGCCAGATACCCACTATCGTATTCTTCTGACCTAAAGCCTGTCCTGCACTAATGCTCGCATCAAAATGGCGTCCCACCGCCTTACCGATGGCAAACTGGATAAGACAGACGAAAAGCGGAACGATCAGAAGCAGAACAAGAATCCAACCGGATACCGTAGCATGAAGGATATTACGCACCGTCTCGCCCATCAGAATCGTCAGATTGAAGCACCACATATAAAATCCCAAATCTTTTACGCTCTTTACTTTATCCACAAACTTCGGCAAGAACCTGCGGCTCAATAGGGCTAAAAGTAATGGCACCACCAAAACCGTAGTCACATTCCTAAACACCATCAAACTCATATAAAGAAAGGATACATCAGCACCTTTTTCTACCATCGGGAAAAGAGAAGGGATGATAACCATCGTGAAAATATTGGCTATTACCGTATAGGTAGTAAGCGAACCGATAGACCCACCCAATTTTTCTGTTACCACAGCCACAGCTGCTGCAGTAGGACAAATAAAACAGATGAAAGCACCCTCCAGTATCAGTTTCGTATTATAGTCGTTACCAAACTCAAAGATAAGTACCACCATCATCAAAGCCAAAGAAGTTCTAATCAGTTGCAATATAAAATGCCAGGCTTTAGGCTTCATTTCCTTTATTTCTATCTTACAAAACGTAACATAAAGCAAAGCAAACAATACAATCGGCATCAGACTGACCAAATGAGGTCCGACCGCATCACCCAATGGTTCCAAGAAAGGAACGTATGCAAAAATCAAATAACCCACTGCTCCTATGACCAGCGAACAGGGCAAGGAAAACTTCCTGAAAAAATTCCACAACTTCATAATTACGTGATTTTGAGTCCTATTGAATAAACCATTTGACTGCAAGTCCAAACAGAGTAGAAATTCAAGTGCAAAAGTACAATAACTCAAATCCTCTCCATATCGGAAACATCCGATAGGAGAGGATTTCTCTTTTCATTTATATCCTTAAAGCTATACTTAATTAGTCTTTATTGCTACGCTTACGCTCCAAGTGATCAAGGATTACCTTGCGCATACGCATGCTCTTAGGAGTTACCTCTACGTACTCGTCCTCACGGATATACTCCAAGCACTCCTCAAGACTCATTACGGTCTTTGGAATCACACGAGCCTTATCGTCTGAACCAGAAGCACGGACGTTGGTCAACTGCTTTGCCTTAGTCACATTGACGACAAGGTCGTTTTCGTGAACATGCTCACCAACTACCTCACCGGCATAAACCTCCTCACCTGGGTCGATGAAGAACTTACCACGATCCTGAAGCTTATCAATAGCATAAGCATAAGCAGTACCAGTTTCAAGTGCAATCATACTACCATTAGAACGGCGGTTGATTTCACCCTTGAATGGCTGATACTCTTTGAAACGGTGAGCCATGATGGCCTCACCCTGAGAAGCAGTCAGCACATTGGTACGAAGGCCGATGATACCGCGAGAAGGAATATCAAACTCGATATCCACACGCTCACCCATGTTCAACATAGAAGTCATATCACCCTTACGACGGGTTACCATATCAATCATCTTAGAAGCGAACTCCTCTGGTACATTGATAGTCAATTCCTCTACAGGCTCGCACTTCACGCCGTCAATCTCCTTGTAGATAACCTGAGGCTGACCTACCTGAAGTTCATAACCCTCACGACGCATGGTTTCCACGAGTACAGAGAGATGAAGCACACCACGACCGCTGACAATCCACTTATCAGTAGAATCCTCGAATGGCTGAACACGAAGAGCCAGGTTCTTCTCCAACTCCTTATTCAAGCGCTCCTGGATATGGCGGGAAGTACAGTACTTACCCTCCTTACCGAAGAATGGAGAATCGTTGATGGTGAAGAGCATACTCATGGTTGGCTCATCAACAGCGATTGGAGGAAGTGGCTCTGGATTCTCATAATCACAGATGGTATCACCAATCTCAAACTTCTCCAAACCGATAACTGCACAGATATCACCAGAATCTACATGATCAGTCTTCTTGTGACCCATACCCTCGAATGTATGAAGTTCCTTGATCTTGGTCTTCTCCTGTGTACCATCACGATGGCAGATTGTCACATTCATGGCATCCTTCAGAGTACCACGATGAACACGACCTACAGCGATACGGCCTGTATAAGAACTGTAGTCGAGAGAAGTAATAAGGAGCTGAGGAGTACCCTCCAACTGCTTAGGAGCAGGGATAACCTCTACAATCTTGTCGAGCAAATAGTCGATGTTGTCTGTAGGATTGTTGTAATCCTCTCCCATCCAACCATTCTTGGCAGAACCATATACTACAGGGAAATCAAGCTGATCCTCAGTAGCATCAAGGTCGCACATGAGATCGAATACCATCTCATAAACTTCCTCAGGACGGCAGTTAGGCTTATCCACCTTATTAACAACAACGATAGGCTTCAGACCGAGCTGCAAAGCTTTCTGCAACACGAAACGGGTCTGAGGCATAGGGCCCTCGAAAGCGTCAACAAGCAAGAGACAACCGTCTGCCATATTGAGTACGCGCTCCACCTCACCACCGAAGTCGGAGTGTCCAGGAGTATCGAGGATATTAATTTTAACACCTTTCCAATTGATAGATACATTCTTTGAAAGAATGGTTATACCACGCTCACGCTCCAAATCATTGGAATCGAGCACTTCGCCGCTATTATCCTGGCCGTCACGGAACAGCTTTCCGGCGAGCATCATCTTGTCCACCAAGGTAGTCTTACCATGGTCAACGTGTGCAATAACTGCAATGTTTCTAATGTCTTGCATTTCCTTTACCTTAAATACTTAATGAATTTGGGTGCAAAATTACAAAAAATATCGGAAAAATTTGCAAGTTTCACAGAAAAGTTGTAACTTTGCAGCGCATTTTTAGAGAAACCGCCGCGAGGAAGGGTCCTGAATGCATTAGAAACAATTAAAGTAACATTTATTATTAAGTAACACAGCTATGTATTTAGACAAAGCAAAAAAAGAAGAGATCTTTAGCAAGTACGGAAAGTCTAACTCTGATACTGGTTCAGCTGAGAGCCAGATAGCATTGTTCTCATACCGTATTGCTCATTTGACGGAACATGTAAAGAAGAACCGTAAAGATTATACTACAACACGTTCTCTGACACAGCTTGTAGGAAAGCGTCGCGCATTGCTCGATTACTTGTACGACCGCGATATCAATCGCTACCGTGCCATCATCAAGGCCCTCGGTCTTCGTAAGTAATCTGAAAGCAATTTGCTTTAAGACATTGAATCCCATCACTCTCAATGAGAATGATGGGATTTTTTTATTTTAGAAAAGTGCAAACGATGCAAACGGCTATATATGTCTTGTCCTAGAAAAAGTTGACACAGTATAAATCAACTTAAAAATAACAAATATGGACAAAGACAAAATGGATTTAGCGTTGAGCATAGCTCGCAGTTATTATCAGTATCATGTACCAGTTAGAGAAATTATGGCAAAAATGTCAATTAGCAGTACTTCAGTTTACAGAATTCTTGGTAACTTTGCAACCAATAATCCACAAATCGTAGAAGAAATGAAGCAAAATGCAACACCAGAAAATCTCTCGCAGGAGAACATTGAATTGAAGAAACGCTTGGCAGCTATGGAGCAAGAACTCCATGAGGCAAAGATGGCAGCTGCCGCCTATAACAAGATGATTGATATTGCAGAGCGTCTTTATAAGATTCCTGTGCGAAAAAAATCTGGACCCAAACAGTAAAGGAACTTCGTGCAGAGGACAAAAACTATAGTGTTTCTGGCCTCTGTAAACTGTTTGGGTTTACTCGTCAAGCGTATTATCAGCACGAAGACAATATGCTTGCAGCCTTGGCAGAGGAATCGTTTGTAATAGAGTATGTTAAGTCTATTAGAAAGCAAGATCCAGGTATCGGCGGTCGTAAACTCTGGCTGATGTATTGCAAGGAGTTTGGAGAAGAGAACGCCATGGGACATTGCCGTTTCGAGGATATAATATCAAGGTACAAGTTGGGAGTGCGTTCTTCCAACCGAAAACCTCGTACAACGGACTCTCGTCATGGGTTACCCACATACCCCAACAAGATAAAAGAACTGATACCATCATCACCCAATGAAGTTTGGGTGAGCGACATTACATATCAGAAGATTTGGGATGATGCCGAACAAGGCACTTATCATTTCTGCTACATTTCTTTGATTACGGATTATTACACAAAAGAAATCATTGGCTATTCTGTCGGTGAGTCACTCTCCACCAGGTTCCCTTTGAAAGCCCTAAACATGGCCTTAATGCGCATGGAAAGTTATAAGGATATTATTACACCAATCCATCATTCCGATAGAGGTGTACAATATGCTAGTAACGAATACATCAAATTACTAAGGGAATACGGTATCATACCTAGCATGACAGAATGTGGCAATCCGAAGGATAATGCTGTAGCAGAGCGTGTCAATAACACGTTGAAGAACGAGTTATTCATGGGGCTTTCTTTTACTTCTTTACAGGAAGTAGAAGAGGCTTTAGAAAGGGCAGTACACTTTTACAATGAGTTACGCCCTCATGGAAGTATCGGGATGCTAACACCAAAGGAAGCTGCGAAACAAAAGGGAAGTTTAAAGAAAAATTGGACAAGTTATAGGGAAAAGTACATAAAATCCTTGTCAGTTCAGGAAAAATGATTAATTTTGCAGCAAAATTGTAAAAACCGCGATCCACCCCTAGGGGTGGGTCCTTTGTCTACTTCTATTAGGAACTAGAATGAAGTATGTAAATACTAACTAGGAATAAGATAGAAGATTGACAAGTAGAATTAGGAATAGAGAAAATAATTGTCAACTTACAATAGGAATAAGGAACTATGTAGTCAACTAAATATAGGAAACTACAATATAATAAGGAGGAAAAGTCACAACATGTTGCCCAAATTGTAGCTATCTGTTTGGGCACTCGTTGCCCGCCTCATGGGCAATCGTTGCCCGTCTCTTGTTCACCAGTTCCCCATCACGTGGTCCCCGAGGGATCGCTTGAAGAGCATGGCTGGTATTGTAGTTTCCTACTCTGACTTTTCCTGACTATTGATTGGAGCGAAGTAGAATAAATATAACATTTCCCTTATAAAGGAAAGATTTTATATAAAAGTTTCCTTTATAGAGGAAACTTTTTGGTATTTTCCTTCCCCTTATAAAGGAAATTTTGTATATTTGCACCCATATTTCAGTAAAAAACTATAATATGGATAAAAATATAGCTAAGAAATTGATATTAGAGAACCAACAAATGGTAAAAGAATTGAGTTTCATTAGACGCAATGTCGAATTTGAACCTCATTCATGCTACGTATTGGTAGGTCTTCGCCGGGCTGGTAAGTCATATATGCTATACCAACGCATACATGACCTATTACAGCAAGGCCATTCCATTGAAGAAATTCTCTACTTCAACTTTGAAGATGACCGTTTAGCAGACATCCAACTCAGCGACCTCGACCTCATCAAACAAGCATACGAAGAATTATTTGCCCATAAGCCAATCTTCATGCTTGACGAGATTCAATTAGTGGATGGTTGGGAAAAGTTTGCACGCCGACTTGCAGACCATAAATACCTTGTTTATATTACTGGAAGCAATGCAAAGATGTTGAGCAAAGAAATTTCCACAACTCTTGGCGGACGTTATATAGTTCAAAATGTATTTCCATTTTCCTTCATGGAATTCCTCCAATCCAAGAACATCCAATTAGAAAAGCAGTGGGAATACCTTGACAACGCTCCTATCAAACGAACTTTCAATGAATATTTCCACTTTGGAGGATTACCAGAGTTAGTCATCCGAGAAAAATCATTCAAGCGTCAATGGTTAGGCAATCTATACAACAAGATATATTTTGGCGACTTAATCAGTAGATACAATATACGTAACACTACAGGATTAAAAGTATTAGTCAGGAAATTAGCTGAGAGCATCAAACAGCCACAAAGCTACAATCGTCTTGCAAATATCGTATCTACAGTAGCAGGAAAGGTCAAGCAAGAAACTATCGTAGATTACCTTGAATACATCAAGGAAACTTGCATGATTTTTTCTATAGAAAACATTGAGGCAAAATTGCAAGACAAGATTTCTAACAAGAAATACTATTTCATCGATAATGGAATTCTAAATCTCTTCCTGCTTGATCCAGAAACATCCCTATTGGAAAATATGGTTGCCATTTATCTCTATGAGACGTATGGTGAGGACCTATATTATTACAATGACAATATAGAAGTTGACTTTTGCCTATTTGAGCATGGTAAAGCCATCCAAGTATCCTATAGCATACAGGATGATAAGACTTATGAGCGAGAAACAAAAGCCCTCCTGGCTTACGCCAAACGCTTCGATTGCAAGGAGTTATTCATCATCACGACGGATGAAGAAAAAGAGATTAACCTCGACGGCAATATCATCCAAATTATACCACTTTGGAAAATGCTATTGAAAGGGATATGATTTTTCCGCAAAAAAATGCCATACCCTCATTTTACCCTTCACTCTTCACCAAATCACTTAGAACACCTGTATTTATCATGCTTTCAAGAGGTGAAGAGTTACAAAACACCCTTCACCACCCTTCACCTACAGAATTAACAAATCGGTAAGCGGCTCCGCGTTTATACCATTGTAGCTTTCTCGTTTGTTCGTACCTTTGCACCATAATTTTTTAATTGCATGAATTATGACAACAAACGAACGTTTTGAGAAGGCTTGGAATTCCTTCTTAATCTATTTGAATCGAAATCCAAAGGCTCACCTGACTCCTTTCTTGAAGGAAAGGCATGTAAATCACCGTACCATGCAAAATTGGATGTCCGAGAAGGGATATTCTGTCCTGCGTGCCAAGCATGAAATCCGCGAAGTTCAGGAGGCAGCCCGTAAGGAAAGAGCAGAAGCCTCTACTGCAAATACCGGCGTGATGTTCGTGCCTATGGAGTCTCCAACTATAGATCTTCCTATGGAGGATCTTCTTCAAGGCATAAACATAACCTTTCCCAATGGAACCGTTGTGTCGATCAAAAAAGGATGCGCCAAGTCTGTTATGGCGTTAATGAAACTTTATGAGAAGGAGGATGCGGTATGTTTGGATTAAATGAGAACACCCAATACTATGTCTGCCAGCGATACGTTCGAATGAACACGGGTATTAATGGCTTGTATCAGATAGTAAGGACGGAGATGGAGCTGCCACCACTTGGCGGTGCTGTCTTCATCTTCTTCTCCAAGAATCGCCAGCAGGTTAAACTGCTAAAATGGGACGGCGATGGTTTCTTGCTATATCACAAGCGACTGGAACGAGGAACCTTTGAATTGCCATTCTTTGACCCTAAGAACAAGCAATGCAAAATGCCGCACAAGACTCTGTCTGCCATCATGAGCGGAATTTGCCTTAAAAGTATGAGATTTAGAAAGAGGCTTAACTTATAGCTGTATTATAATGCCAATAACGTGCTGTATATCAATAAAATAGATAAAATTAATATCCAATAATACTTGCATGTCTCAATATTTTTTCGTACCTTTGCACTATGACAAAGGACGAAATCATAGTACTTTTGAAGGAGCAACTTCAGCTTGCTAACGATACTGTGAGTTCGCTGACCATACAGGTCGGTGAACTCATTGAACGTATAAAGTCATTAGAAGAGCAACTCGTCCAGAAAGGAATCGCCATAGACAAAGCGAATCGTCAGAACAGGGCGCTCGGCAAGCTCGTTTCCGGCAAAAAGTCCGAACGTCAGGAGAAGTGTCTGCAAGACTCAATGACTCAGGAAGAATTTGACAGGAAGAAAAAAGAGCAGGCGGAAAAGAGAAAGGAGCGCAAAAACAATGGGGCCAAGCGTGACATGCATTATGAGATGGAGGAGAAACATGTTACGGTTAATCCAGACATGGATGCGGAACTTTTGAAGACGCTGCGCATCTATGGCACCCGCACCTGTGTGCGTTACAGCATGGAGCCCATCAAGTTCATCAAGACCGTATATCACATCAACACTTATACGGATGGAAATGTCCTGTATCCAGGAAAGACCCCACCAGCATTGCTGCTAAACTCATCCTATACATCTTCTTTTGCAGCAGGTCTACTGCAGTTGCGGTATATCTATTCCATGCCGGTGGAGCGAATCGTCAAATACTTTGCCGACAGTGGGTTCACACTAAGGAAAGCCACGGCAAACAAGCTGATTGCCAGAAGCGCAGACGTACTGGAAAATATCTATAGAGCCATCTGCCAAAAGGTGTTACAGCAGGATTATGTTACGGCAGATGAAACTTATCATAAAGTACTGCTGACGAGGGTAAAGCCTACAGACAATGGCTCGAAGAAAGGTTACCTGTGGGCGGTAAGCGCACCTAAACTGGGACTTGTGTTCTTCGTATATGAGGCTGGATCACGTTCTGAGCAGATCATACTTGATGTGTTCTCGGATTATAAAGGTACAGTACAGAGTGATGCATATGCTCCTTACCGGAAGCTGGAGTCGGATGCTTATCCGGACATTATGAGAATTGCCTGTCTGCAGCATGTCAAGAGAAACTTCATCGACTGTGGCAAGAACGACAAGGATGCACAGGAAGTAGCAGGCATCATCAACAGATTTTATCAAGAAGACAAAAAGCATAAGGTTGGCGTAAATGGATGGACAATAGAGAAACATCTGGCTTATCGGCAATCATACGCACCGGACATTTTGCAGGATTTATTAGAGAAACTGGAGGAATTATCTTCCAGGAAGGATTTGCTGCCCAAATCGCCCTTGGCGCAAGCCGTCGGCTATGCCCTTAACGAGTATAATGCCATTTGTGACATTTTTAAAAGAGGTGATACTGCTCTCGACAACAATTATATTGAGAGAATCCAGAGGTACATATCGCTGTCGAGAAGAAACTCATTATTCTTTGGTTCGCACGAAGGGGCAAGACGAGGAGCTATCCTATATTCTATCGCCATCTCATGCAAAATGAATGGCATTAATCTGTTCGAATACATTAGCGACGTCATAGAAAAGACCGTAGAATGGCAACCAAATACTCCATTGGAAAAATACAGAGACTTGCTTCCTGACAGATGGAAAAAGCAGTAACAGCATTATTCAATCAGCTATTACTGCTTTTTTCAATTATGCAAGGTATAAACGCGGAGCCGCTTACACAAATCGCAAGAAAAATCCCATCATTCTCTTATTGGGAATGATGGGATTTCTGATTATTTTTCCAACATTTATTTTACCATTACCTTTTTTCCATCAATAAGATAGATACCACTTGGCAAAGGAATACTATATACTATATCAGGAACAACGTCCATGGCCTTCACGAGTTGAGCAGCTAAATTATAAATCATTATGCGCCCAGCTTTAGCATAGCTAATACAAATTTCTCCTTTACCTCCTTTTACAAAGGCAAGATTTTGGCTTGGAAGAGAAATTTGCGTTGCGTTTGGGTCATTAATATAAAGCCATAATGTTCCTACAGATAGAGGATAATACCTATTGTCATTTACAAAGTTGATTTTCTGTCCTTCGAGATTCGAAGAAACATCAACTCCATCATTTGCAAACTTTAGCCTACAATCTATGAAGCGGCTTTCCAATTCTTCAGGAGAAACTTCGATTAATAATTTTACAGTCTGACCTTTGTCTATAGTTAAGGTACGAGTTATGATTTTTGACAAGCCACTAGAGATTCCCGAAATATTGACAATACATGTTTTACAAGTTTTACCCCCAGTATTTTGTATGGCATAAGTGAATCTCGCTTTATCTTCTGTCGTACTAGGCAATTTTACAAGATTACCATAATAATATGAGTTTTGGGTTTCGTACAGATTTGGCGTAGCATTTGAAGAAGCTTCCGTAAGGGTTAAAACTGGAGTTTCCCCTTCGACCGTAGTTATAAATTCACCACTAATTACCTCATAATTTAATTTATTGAGCCAAAAATAAATCTTTTCAGAAGTTGGAGTTGCAAAAAAAGACTTTGTAATTTCACCATGGGCAGGAATGGTGAAAGCATAAAAAGAACTTCTTTTGTTAGGTTTGGTTCTAGTATCACTAATATACAAACTAAATATATCGAAGACTTCATCAGGCATATCATTACGTATTGTCACATTAAATTGAGTGGGCAAGTTACGTACAGCCCGATCTTCAACAGTCACAGTCGCCGTAATATAGTCTGAAATTTCTGTGGTTGCAATATTCGTGTCGGTTGCAGTAAGAAGAAAAGAAGAATCACATTTCTTCCAGGATTCACAATCATAACTAAACACAGGCATCACTTTAGTTATGCCAACAGGAAAAGCATAATCGAAGGAAAAAGTTCTTACTGCCAGATACTCCCCTTTGTCATATCTTTCTCGTATGCTTAATTCTTGAGGCTTAGATATGAGTACAAGCTCTCCTTTTTCATTTTCTACACCCAAAGCAACATATCCCTTGAAATATTCATAAGAATAATTTATGAACCATATTTTTCTACTCCCTGAAAAAACTTCATGGCAATTTTTACGAGTTTGTGTGTCCCACGTAATATCTTCATACTTATTGACAGAGGCATGAGAATAACTTCTTGTATATAGTGGAGCATCCTCCTTACCATTGTCTGGTGCAATGCCTATTAATATATCTAAAGCTGAATAATAACTAGTTGCCTCATCTGCAGAATTGCTTCCTTCGTACTGAGGATTGAGTGCTGAAATGTCAAAATAACCATTGTAGCGTCCACCCCATCCCCAATTAACATGATAAAGTCCATTGGCATCAACTCCATCACAAATAAACTCGTGTCCATGTCCCGAACAAAGAACAGGTCGCCTTGCAAGCAATTCATTTTCTATCAAGCTTTCCCATTTATCTAGAGTAACATGCGATCGGTAAACTTTTGCTAAAAGGTCTTTATCATACCCAAAATACTTAGCCCAATCTTGTGGTGTTACATCTGCTGCAGAAGAAGAACCATATTCTGTTTTAATAGCAGTCCCGCAGTGATACATAAGCTTTGCCACCGCATTAGCTTCCACTTCTGTATAGGAGTTGTTGTAGTTTGACAACATATTATCCCAATCATATTTTTCTCCTTTTTGAGTGCCTTCTACTGTTATCCCAGTCTTGTTGTTCGTATAACCTTCTATATCAGCTTGCAAAGAAGATGGATATTTATAGTAAGACATAATTTGTGCCATAGCAGTAGCTACACAACCCGTAGCAGAGCGTTTGTCTGTCGCATAAAAAGGACACATTTGATTAAAAGGTGCATTTTGATTATAAACGATAGAGCCCAGCAATGGTTTCACAACTTGTCGGTTACCGGCTTTTGCATTTTTCACCGCATCAAGTTCCTCTAGGTAAGAAATAGTCGCCTCTTCGCCAGCCAACAACCTATCAGTCATTTTCTTGTATTCTTCTAAATAGAAAAGATAAGCTGAAGGCAAGTCCTCTTGTTCCTTGTAAGTTCCCTTATCAGAATAGCCCACAATTTCAGGCAAGCGATCATCCCCTGAAACGATAACAAAACCTTTATCTTCACCATTGGTAAAAACATAATAACTAGCCGCCTGTGAACTTGTACCGCCACCTAAACTCTTAGCCTTGCAGGCTGGAGAACTATTTTCATCAATTTGTATTCCCAACTTAGCCGCTTGCTTTTCCGCAATAGCCTTTGCTTGAGCATAACTTCTTGGCCCTGCCAAGGAACTTATACACACAAAAGAGGAAAGCAATATAAGCAACATACTTTTGTTAATTCGAGTATAATTCTTCATAATTACATTTTTAATAATAAGAAATTATCCTATTTAAAACATTTATTAAACCAACATTACCAATTACCTTTCAGTTTCCAGGAATTTTGGCGCATCTAATGCCTTTACGATTTTAATTCTTGTAACCTTATCCATCTTTTACAAAACTCTATATTCTTTTGAGTAGCACCATCTGGGTCTTTTAGTACACTTATTTGGGTTTTATAAGGGACAGCTATTTCCACATAACAAGACTGAAATCCAAAATTAGGCAACAAAACACATTCTTTACCATACAGACATTTACCATTTGCATCAAAAAACAAAATCCAAGGCATAAATTCTTTCTCATTTGCTCGCCCAAGATGAATAGTAAATTTAAAAGTTATATTAAAGAAAACATCAGCACCTATTATTGACACACGCTGGTTTTCTATAGGAAGTCCCAAGTCATTAATAATATGAAATCTCTTAATATCTGACATTTTCTGGATTTCCTTTACCCAACTTTCAAGATTATCCTTACCATAAGTTTCAACAATTTCCTCTGAAATAGAGTTAAGATAATCATTAAACTCTTGTCCTTTCACCACCTCTTCCTTATCTTTCGGATCATCAGAAGCTAACTTTGGATATTTCTCATTCATTTTATCCATTGCAGGTTTTACAATACTGGACATTCGCGCGGACATTTGTGGCAAAGCACCAAACACTCCTTCTCCATTAAAATCTGTCTCAGAATAAGTTGTACCCTTCTCTCCACATGAACAGAATGTCAACACAAACATCACCAACAAAAATATATACTTTCTCATGAATCAAAATTTTATTATACAACAACATTTGAAAGTTACTCATGCAAGCAAAGGATAACACTCTCCAGCACAGCATTTGGTAGCACATCTTTAGGACTCAAATCAAGATATTCAAAACAACCATAAAGTTCTTCTATACGCTCTAAAGCTTCTCGTTTCAAGGTTTCTTCATCTGCAGGATATCCACCATATAGACCAAAATGAATAAATGGACCTATTTCTTCTGGAGTCCACGAAGCCTTAAAATCATCGCCAAATGTCTGAGCAACTTCGACTAACTTCATACCAGCCCTCAATGTCTTACCATTATCAAATTTCACATTTATCTTTGGAGAGCAAACAAATATTTTATAAATTTCCGCAGAACTTAAATCTGACTCAACATGCACAACAGTATCGGTTCCATTAAAGAATGTAAAATTCTTCGTATGAGAGAGTTTATCTATATTCCATCTATAATGAGTATAGAACCCCTTACATTTCGAAGGAAATTGATTTACCTTTTTCCCTAATACAATAGGTTCGCAACCTTTTTCAGAGAATTCTACTTTTGACAAATCATTGTCTTTCGCCTCCTCGTTTAAAGCCTTTTCTTCAGCCTCTCGCATTTTCGCTTGTGTTTTTTCAAAAGTCTCTTCATCCATTGCTACAATCTTAACAAAACGGTCTAAAATATGATTTCTTTGGAGCATTTCTTTGTAATTCTTATCATATTTTAAAGGATAAGAATAAGCACCAACAATACTCCCAAGATGCAACCAAAAACGACCAAGCGACTCATGGAAATTAAGAATATTACCATCCTTATCTACAGGCACACAAGCTTCTATACCTTTTTCACTCCATCCTGCATCATATCCAGCTGGTCCTTCAATACGTATTTTCATACAAGGCAGATAACCTCCCACAGATTTAACAACCTTGAATTTAAATCCTTTAATTTCTTCTGTCTTACCACCTGTACTAATCTCAAAAGGCACTTCCTTACCATCAAGTTCTTCTGCGATTTTTTCAATATCAAATTCATTTTCTTTCGCAAAGTTCCTCTTTTCTAACACCCCCGCACCATTCAGATTTCGTTCTAAATTAGCTCGCTCCGAATCATAGCGAGCCATCATATAAGGAAAATTGCCCAAAAGACCATTACCAGTAAACTCTACTCCATCTATTTCTTGTGGAGTAGTTTGGGAATTGCCGCAAGATACCAACAAAATTGTCACTGCTGCAAATATCACAAAAAAATAGTTTTTAATCATATAGAATTAAGTTTAATGATTGTTTATAGCGCAATAACTTTTAAAGGGCAAATAGCTTCTGAAAGATGTAAATCTATTGCCCTTAATTATTATTTTGCAGGATAATAAGTAATGGTTCTTGTCTCTACCCAAGAAGAGCCATTAGTTCTTCTGGCAAGTCTTTTTGTCCAATTACCTTTAGCATCCTTAGCTTGAATAGTATAAGAAACCTTTACCGTAGAAGTCTTCTCCGTATTATAGTCCTCTATCTTAGAGATTGTCGAACTTACATTACCATCAGTCCCATAAGCAAACGTAGTCACAATCGACATTCCTGCATCCTCATAAGTATGTTTTGCCAACTTACCATTAGCGTTGTAAGTAAATGTATCTTCACCACTACCAGGATTATAATAAGCCGTGTAAAGTTCGCCACTTGTAATACGTCCCTTAGCATCCCTTGAGCATTCAGAATAAAGAGCATCACCACCCATTTTAACAAAGGTTCCTCCATTCCACTTCAAACAACGACCGTTCTGAGCAAAAAAAAGCACTTCTTTATTGGCATCTTTCGAAAAGCCTTGATAAATACAACCAGCCTTGTGGTTCACCCAAGTACACTGCTTTACTTTTCCTTTCAAATCAAAGGCAGCCAAATCTCCTTGCGCCTTCACCAAACTTGGCATCAACATAAAAACCAATGCCAACATTACATAAACAATACGTTTCATAAAAACAATTTTCATTATTTTCCTCACTTGGCTCTACAGCGAAGAACTTATAAATAATCTCTATTTAAACAACAAGAGAGCCTTCCATACTCCCAAAACATAGTATGGAACTGTCGTTTATACTTTTTCAACATCCCTTAGGAATATTACTATACGGAGAAGATTCTCCTGAACTTTGTCCTTTACTCAAAGAGACAGATTTGTTTTTCTTAAACATGGGATACATTTGCAAAAATATAATAAATTACTAAACTATAATTTTGTTTCAAAACAGACTATCTTTAATCATTTTAAGATAAAGTTTATCGTTAAAAACTGAGTCATGTTGTTCCAAATATTAAGACCACCATCATCACGATATCCTATCTATCATGCTCACACAAGTAAGCAACAGCAAGGAGAATATCACTCCAAAATTTTGAATGACTTTATTCATAATCCTATCATTTTAAATTTAAAACACATACCTGCTTTATTTAGAGCACCTCCAACATACCTTTAGGAATATAAGCAGTGAAGATGATGCCGACACCGCTGATGACTATGCCGACTCGCGATTGCCCCTTAATATGACACACCCGACCACACATACCCGCGAACTTTCCACCAATCACTTTCACTTGCTGATCCTTAGTGAAATGCATCTTATCATCGGCTATAAAGAGCTTATTATCATCACGGATAGCATACCATTGCTGGAAAGCAGCCATCTGCTCATCGGGGATTACTAATGGCTTGATGCCTTTTGTCCCAATGGCATTCCCTGAATTATCCTTATGAGGCACATAATAATGATGCAGAAAATCTACAGGATGCTTTCCTATATATTTTTTCATCTCATTTTCAGTACTTTTTACAAACAAGAAGTTGGGTATTAAGGATTGCATTTTCTTCACTCTCTTTCCGTCTCGCACAAAGCAATGTTCCTGCAAAGGTAAGAAAGTCTCTATTCCTTTAGCTTCTAAAAACTCTTGCGCCTTTTGTTCTTGTCCATAAGCAGCTCTCATCAAAAACCAAACCATCGCTTCACAATCAATACTCACAGTTATTATCTTTTATTACTTACACAAAAAAACAAACCGCCTTTTCTGCACAATATGCAGAAAAGGCGGTCCATATAGAAATTACACACTGAAGTGTAGAGAGATTAGCACTTTGCTTTACAACATAGTTGGGGGTCACCCCATTTTGTAGCCAACAGGGAGACGTAGCAACAGAAGGTATGCCACATAGAGGAGATTTTTCTCCTACGTTTTGTCCTTTAATCAAAGTGACCATTTACTTTTATTCAAAAAGTGGTGTATCCATGCAGAATGCACATGTTTAAGTTTCATCTTAACATTATCAACATAGAATACATCTGCAAATGTATAATAAAAAAACGAGACCTCCAAATTTTTTCTAAAAAAAATAAAGAGATGATAAGTTTTTTAATGTAACATTTAAGGTAACTATAGAATTTCCTTCAAAGGAACCATGACAAACTCTCGCTCCTCCATCAAAGGATGGGGAATAACGAGATCTGGTTCATTCACTTTTAAATCATCATATATCAAAATGTCAATATCAATAATACGATCATGGTATTCACCATCCACAGACTTACCTACCCTGCCCATCTCGCACTCTATCTTCTGCGTAGCCTCAAGAAGTTGGCGAGGAGCCAATATGGTATCCACCAGTACACAAGCATTGATAAAATCATTGGGAGAGGAAAAACCCCAAGGCTTGGTTTCATAAAGAGCTGACTGGCGCTCTACCACGCCAACCAGCTCTTCTATTTTTTCAATAGCCTCACGAATATTGCGCTTTCTGTTGCCCAAATTCGTACCTAAGCTCAAATATACTTTGTGCATGATATAGGCTTAATCGTTCAAAATCAAAAGGGAGTCGCCGAAGCAGCCGAACATATATCCGTTCTTTACTGCCTTCTTGTAGCAACTATAGACGAGGTCATAACCACCAAAAGCAGCCGTGCTCATCATGAGCGGTGACTCTGGATGATAGAAATTGGCAACCATACAGTCTGCGAGACCGAAATCGTAAGGAGGGAAGATGAACTTATTGGTCCAGCCATCGAACTCCTTCAACATACCGTCAGTACCGACAGCAGACTCAGTAGCCTTGACCACACTGGTACCGATAGCACATACATGGTGACCAGCCAACTTGGTCTGATTGACAAGATCACAGCACTCCTTGCCGATAATCATCTGCTCAGAATCCATCTTGTGCTTGGTGAGGTCCTCCACCTCAATCTCATGGAAGTTACCCAAACCACAATGCAAGGTAATGAAAGCTGGCTGAATGCCACAAATCTCCAGTTTCTTCATCAACTCACGTGAGAAGTGAAGACCAGTAGCAGGTGCAGTAACAGCACCTTCCTTCTCGGCAAATACACACTGGAAGTCATCCATATCTTCCTCGGTAGCATGGTGGTTCTCGCGTTTGTCAATAATATAGCGTGGCAATGGAGCCTCACCCAGAGCAAACAAAGAACGCTTGAAGACATCGTGCTGACCATCCTCGTCATAAAGGAAACGAAGGGTACGGCCACGGCTGGTAGTATTGTCGATTACCTCGGCTACCATCTCGTTCACATCATCAAAGAACAACTTGTTGCCGATACGAATCTTGCGGGCTGGTTCTACCAATACATCCCAGAGACGCATTTCCTGGTTCAACTCGCGAAGCAGGAACACCTCTATCTTGGCATCAGTCTTCTCCTTGGTACCATAGAGACGAGCAGGGAAAACTTTCGTATCATTGAAGATAAAGGTATCACCCTCATCGAAATAGTTGACGATGTCCTTAAACTGCAAGAATACTGGATTGCCCTCAGCATCGACCATGTCATTGCCTTCGGCATCCTTCTTGTACATTTCGATCTTCTCAGACTTCTTGTGAAGAACCATCAGACGAGATTCATCACGACGAGTCACTTCGAAAGTACGCTCACCGTTAGCAGTTTTTACGACACGCTTTGCCTTATGTGGATAGAGAGCAACCTGTGCCTCTGGCAATTTAAAATTGAATTGTGATAGTTTCATGTTATATATTTTTCTCCTTTCTGATTATTACTTATGATTCTTTTTATGAGAAGCCGGTTGATTGTTGTCAAGGATACTATCCTCCAACTCCTGTGCATCAAGCCATTCCTGGAAACGGTCGAAGTCGATACAGTTCTCTACCGAGAAACTTCCTGCCTTGGTACGACGGAGAGCAGTCAGGAAAGCACCGCTATCGAGGGCTCTACCGATATCACGGGCCAGCGAACGGATATAAGTACCCTTGCCGCAGACAACACGGATGCTTGCAGTTTTCTGCTCATCATCATAGTCGGTCAACTCTATCTCATCCACCCTAACAGTCTTTGGCTTCAACTGAACCTCCTCACCTGCACGTCGCAAGGCATAAGAGCGATCGCCATTCACCTTTACCGCACTATAGGTAGGTGGAACCTGCTGTATTTCTCCGACAAACTGCTTCAAGACTTCCTCTACCAGTTCTCGTGTGATATGCTTAGTAGGATAAGTATGATTTACAGAATGCTCCATGTCATAACTTGCCGTAGTGGCACCAAGTTGGAGCGTAGCCGTATATTCCTTGGTATGAGTCTGCAACTGCTCTATCTGCTTGGTACATTTACCTGTACAAAGCACCAGGACACCAGTAGCAAGGGGGTCAAGCGTACCAGCATGTCCTATCTTTACCTTGAAGCCAAGTTTCTTGCTGAGCAGATAGCGTACATGCGCCAATGCTCCGAAGCTCGACATCCGATAAGGCTTGTCGATAGCTATAATTTCTCCTTTTCTGAAATCCATTATAAAATATTTAATCCACCATCTGCATGTTTACACCACAAAGACCGCAGATGATGATGATGAGTCCTACAACGATACGATACCAGCCGAAAGCTGCGAAACCGTACTTGGTGACATAATTGATGAAAAACTTAATGGCGAGGATGGCAACGACGAATGCTACCACTGAGCCCAAAATCAATGTTACCAGGTTATTACCCTGGGTGAGCAACGAACCGCCACCATGGCTGATGAGCTTATAAACCTCCAGACAAGTGGCACCAAACATAGTGGGAACCGCCAAGAAGAATGAAAACTCTGCAGCAGCCTTACGAGTAAGACGCTGAGACATACCACCCACGATGGTTGACATAGAACGAGACACACCAGGAATCATCGCAATACACTGGATAAAACCGATGGTCAAGGCACGCTTGTAAGTAAACTTAGTCTGCTCGCTACCTTTATTGAATATCTTATCGCAGAAGAGCATAAAAATACCACCCACAACGAGCATCCAACCTACCAACTGTACATTGCCAAGGTTAGACTCAATAAAATCATTGAAAGCGAGACCCAGCACCACCGCAGGCACAGTACCCACTACCAATCGTGCATAGAAGTCGAACATGGCCTTCCAATAGGTTTTCTCTCCTGTTTTCACTGAATCCGGATAGAAAAATCTCTTCCAGTACAAACAGATAACGGAGAGTATAGCACCAAACTGGATGATGACAGTAAAAGCGTTAACGAACTGATTCTGAATATCTACGCCCAATAAGTTTTCGGTGATAATCATGTGACCTGTACTTGACACAGGCAAGAACTCGGTCAATCCCTCTACAATAGCAATAATGATTGTCTGAATAAAATCCATCTAATAATAATATGTATATTAATTATAAATTATTAATTGTCTTTCGGCTTACGTATTACTGCATAGATGATTGACAGAAAACCTATCAGTGTAACTGTAGGAGCTACCACTATACGACGAGTACTAAAGATGTCCATATCGAAAGTATTCTCATTAGAGCCTGTACCGCTCATCAGGAGAAAACCTAAGATGACAATAGCCATACCGATGGCCAACAAGATAAAGTTGACCTTATCAAATGCCAAATTTCTTCTATCCATGAATATATAATAGTTTAATATTGAATTTAAATCTTATAAAGATCGCCTGCCTTCATTTTCAGGAACTTGTTGACAGAGATGCTTGCACACAATGAAGTGATAATGATTCCGAAGAGGAATACCGCTCCACCTGTGATGGCAAGTTCTTCCCAACCGAGAACGGTCAGCAATTCAGGTTCGTTCAGATACCAAGCATAGATACATCCTCCTAAGAATGCATCTGCTAAGAATGCAGATAACAGACCTATCAAAATCGCTCTGCGAATAAAAGGAGCACGAATAAAATTCCATGAAGCACCTACTAACTTCATCGTATGTATCGAGAAGCGACGTGCATAGATACCTAATCTTACCGTATTGTTGATCAACGAGAAAGAGATGAATGTCAACAACACAGCAACAATCAGCAAACCTAAACTTATCTTTGCCAAAGATTCATTTACTTTTTCTATCAAATCATGCTGATAAGAAACCTCGGTAACTCTCGGATACGCCTTCAATTCCTTGGAAATCCATTTCAGAGAATCATTATTTGCATAATCGGCCTTGGTTGTGATTTCTATAGAAGGCTGAAATGGGTTTACACCTGCAAACTCGCTTGGATTTGCACCCAAATCGCGGGTAGCCTCCTTCAGAGCACGTTCCTTGGAGATATAATTCAAGTTGTTCACAAAAGGACGAGCCTTTAAGGTTTTGCACATCTGAACAGCTTCCGAATTAGTCATATCCTGTTCAAACATCACTGTTACTACAAGGTTCTGCTTGACATACGAAGACAAGTTTCGACCCATGAGGACCGAAAAGATGACAAAACCCAACAAAACGAGTACCATAGAGGTACTTATACATAAAGTGACCATCTGCAATCCACGATGATTGCTTGGCTTATATTGTTTCTTTCTCATTTCACAAAAGGGTATAATACACCAAATTTTGTGCAAAGTAACAAAAAAATAAGGACATAAACGAACCTTTAACAGTTATTAATAAGTATTTTTGGGAAACATCAATGAATTTCACGTAAATTCACAGTGTTTCAGTCCGGAGGATGAAGAAACATACCAAACAGGGAAAAGGACCGACCTCACGGCCAGTCCTTTCTACATACGGAGTAAAATTCAAATAGGTATGACTTTAAATTTTACCGACTTTAAGTAGAGCTTCGTCATGAAAACAAAGCCCATCTATTACATTTAAGAGAGAATAAACTTACATCTTGGTGATAACACCCTTCTCAGAACTCTCCAGGAACTGGATAATATTCTGAATCTCCGGACCATCTGGCACCTGATCCTTGATCTGGTTGATGGCATCAAAGAGGGATGTCTGACCATGGAATACCAATCGGTAGGCATTCGCAATATGCTTGCGAACCTTCTCGGTAACTTCAGCAGCCTCCATGATGATGGTGTTAGGGCCTGCATATTTCACAGGTTTACCACCAGCAATGATATAAGGAGGAATATCCTTAGAGAAGGTAGTTCCTGCCTGAATCATTGCCAAATCGCCTACTCGGGTCTTGGCATTCTCTACTACAGATGTTGAGTAGATCACACCGTTACCAATCGCGCAGTCGCCTGCAATCTTGGTACCATAACCAAATACGCAACCGTTGCCGATTACGGTATCGTGAGAGATATGGGCACCTTCCATCAGGAAGTTGTTGTTGCCCAGAACGGTCTTGCCACCCTTGTGAGTACCACGGTTAATAACCACATTCTCACGGATGGTATTGTTGTCGCCAATCACTACCTCACTCTCCTCACCGGTAAAGTTGAAATCCTGTGGGAGGGCAGCGATAACGGCTGCCTGGAATACCTTATTATTATTACCCATGCGAGTACCGTTCATGATACTCACAAATGGATAGATGGTACAGTTGTCGCCGATGACCACATCGTCCTCAATATAGGCGAATGGATAGATCTTGCAGTTGTCTCCAATCTTAGCTTTTGGAGAAACCTCTGCCTTTGGACTTATTATACTAGCCATAATAATCTAACATTTAACATTTAACATTACTTAGCACCTCCACCCAATGCATAGTAGAGATTTACTACTGCCTGCATCTTGTAGAAGTCATCAGCTACCTTAGAAAGTTGTACGTTGAGCAGCGAAGACTGTGCCTGGATTACCTCAAGGTAAGAACCACCAGCCTCTGACATCAACTTACGTGTGTCCTCTACATTCTGCTCGAGTACGGTGATGCGCTTAGCCTCCACCTTACTCTTCTCATCAGAATAGTTGTAGAGCACGAGGGCATTACTTACTTCGCTACCAGCCTTCAGTACGGCATCCTGCCAAGTATTGTAAGCCTGTTCATACTGCATCTTAGCCACTTTCAATCCTGCGATGATTCTACCATTCTGGAAGATAGGCTGAACCAATGAGCCAACTGCAGAAAGCAACCACTTACCAGGGTTCACGATGCCTGCGCCAGCGGAGTTGGTGAATGCACCTGTACCAGAAATGGTGATAGATGGATAGAACTTGCTGCGGGCTGTCTCTACGCCATAGAAACATTGAGCTAAGTTCATCTCGGCTGCGTGAACATCGGCACGGTTGTTGAGCAACTGGATGCCTACACCTGTAGAGAATGTTGCAGGAAGATTCTGATTCTCCAGCTTGCCACGGGCGATAGCATGAGCCTGGTCGCCGATGAGAAGACTCAGGGAGTTCTCTGTCTCACGAATCTGACGCATCAGGTCGGTCTTCTGAGTCAACACAGCATAGTAATTACTCTCGGCAGCCTGAACAGAAGTACCACGATAACCAATCTTGGTATCCTTCAATACCTTCATCGTCTCCCAAGTATCCTTGGTCAAACCTTCCATATTGTTAACCAGTTCCACCTGCTTGTCGAGCATCAACAAAGTATAATACATATTGGCGATGTTGGCGATGAGGTTGGTCTTTACAGATACCTGATAATCCTTCAACTGAAGAAGAGCCATCTGAGCACTGCGCTTCTGAGAGAGCAGGTTGCCGAAGAGGTCAACCATCCAACTGGCAGTTACAGGCAAGCTGTAAGTCTTGGTAGCAGCGTTGCCATCCCAAGAAGCGATGGTTCCCTGAGGAGAGAAAGACAAGGCAGGCACGAATGCCAACTTAGCACACTTCAGCTGCTCTTCTGCCATCTTCACGTTCAAAGCCGCATTGAGGAGGTTGACATTGTTGTTCAATCCCTTCTCAATGATTGACTGGAGCTGAGGATCGGTAAAGACACTGCGCCAAGGGATATTGGCGAAGGTAGTAGTATCCTTTACAGCCAATGTATCTGTAGCAGAAGCTACATCGCGAACGATACCGCTGGTCTTCACATCGGGACGCTCATACTTTCCGTAGAGAGTCTTGCAGCTGCTCAGGGAGAGCGCTGCGAGACCCAATATGATGATATTTAAATTCTTTTTCATTATTTCCTTTGAAGTTACATTACGTTATTACTTCTTCTCGACACCCTTCTTCTGATGAGCTGCGTTGGCATACTGCTCCAACTCGGCAGCTACCTCCTCGTTCAACTCATCCTCGAACTTCATTGGGGTCAACTTCTCCTGCAACCACTGGAAGACTGCGAAGAGAGCAGGAACCACGAAGATCTGACAGATAGTACCGATTAACATACCACCTACTGCGGCAGCACCCAGAGTCTGGTTACCATTCTTACCTACACCTGATGCGAACATCAGAGGCAACAGACCGATAACCATCGCCAGAGAGGTCATCAGGATAGGACGGAGACGGGCACCGGCACCTAAGATAGCTGAGTACTTGATAGCCATACCCGTACGACGACGCTCGAGGGCGAACTGTACAATCAGGATGGCGTTCTTTGCCAACAGACCGATCAACATAATCAACGAAATCTGCATGTAGATATCGTTAGAGTGACCGAAGAGGTTGGTGAAGATGAACGAACCTGCCAAACCGAATGGGATAGACAATACTACAGACAATGGCAAGATGTAACTCTCGTACTGGGCACTCAAGATCAGGTAAACGAATACGATACAGAGTGCGAAGATCAAACCTGTAGAGTTGCTGGATTCAGCCTCAGAACGGGTCAAACCAGAGTACTCATAACCATAGCCTTCTGGCAATGTCTGCTTGGCAACCTCAGCAATCGCCTTCATACCGTCACCAGTAGAGTAACCGCTGTTAGGAGTTACAGATACATCCATAGAGGTAAACAGGTTGAATCGTGTGATGTTAGATGGACCATAAATCTTCTTCAGGTTTACGAACTCGCTTACTGGAGACATGGTACCATCAGCACAACGAACGTAAATCTTATTCAAATCGTCTGGTTTCATACGATTTTCAGGACCAGCCTGAATCATGACACGGTAGAGCTTACCGTAGGCATTGAAGTTAGATGCGTAGAGACCACCGAGGTAACCCTGCATTACAGACAATACTGAAGATGGAGAGATGCCAGCCTGCTTGGTCTTGGCAACATCTACATCTACCATATATTGTGGATAATTAGGGTTATACTGAGTCTGGGCGGTCTGAATCTCAGGGCGCTTGTTCAACTCAGCCAGGAACTTCTTCACATTATCATAGAACTTGTTCAAGTCACCACCAGTCTTATCCTGCATGGTCATGGTGATACCATTCTGTACAGAGAAACCGGAAATCATAGGTGGAGCGAAGGCAAGAACCTGTGCATCCTTGATGGCAGCAGTCTGCTTGTAGATCATACCCAACACAGAAGTGTATTCCATTGGGTTGACAAACAATGCCTCAATACCGCCACCGGTACAAGCCTCCTTGATACGGTGGAAGAATCCACCCGGACGCTCCTCGAATGGCTTCAGCTTCACGATGATGGTACCCTGGTTAGAACCGGCACCACCGATAAAGCTATAACCCATAATGGCGTTACGGGTTGCGATGGCTGGGTTGTTGGCCAGCATCTTATCTACCTGCTTTACCACCTCTGCAGTACGTTCCTGAGAGGTACCAGGAGCTGTAGAGATACAAGCGAAGATAGTACCGGTATCCTCATCTGGCACCAGCCCCGTCTTGGTAGTACCCATCAGGGCAACCAGACCTACGATGCTGACAGCCACGAGGCTACCAGCGATAATGCCGTGGTTGATAACCCACTTGACACCACCCTTATACTTATTGGTAATCTTCTCAAACTGATAGTTGAATCCTGCGTGGAAACGGTCCACGAAAGACATCTTCTTCTCGTGACCCTCCTCGTGTGGCTTCAGCAGCACGGCACAAAGTGCAGGAGACAGAGTCAACGCATTGATAGCCGAAATAACGATAGATACAGCCATGGTTACACCGAACTCACGGTAGAAGTAACCGGAAGTACCACCGATGAATGATACAGGAACGAACACGGCAGACATCACCAATGTAATAGAGATGATGGCGCTGGAAATTTCGTTCATCGCATCGATAGATGCAGTAAGGGCACTCTTGTAGCCCTGGTCGAGCTTGGCGTGAACCGCCTCGACCACCACAATGGCATCATCGACCACAATCGCAATAGCCAGCAGCAGGGCTGACAGCGTAAGCAGGTTGATGGAGAATCCGAAGATCCAGAGGAAGAGGAACGTACCAATCAAAGCCACAGGTACGGCAATCATAGGAATCAGCGTAGAACGGAAGTCCTGCAAGAAGATATACACTACGATGAACACCAGTACCAGGGTGATGATCAAGGTGAAGATAACCTCCTCGATAGATGCGAACAAGAACTCGGTAACATCCATCAGGATGACATTCTTCAACCCTGGAGGATAACTCTTCTCCAGTTCATCCAACGTCTTCTTTACGTCGCTGGCAATCTGGGTAGCGTTGGAACCGGCAATCTGCTGGACCATACCCATCACGGCAGGCTGACCATCGTTGAGCAGGTTAACGTTATACTGCAAACCACCCAACTCAATCTTGGCAACTTCGCCCAGACGGAGAGTCTGACCGGAAGTGTTGCTCTTGATGAGGATATTCTCATACTCAATAGGAGTCTTCAAACGACCCTTGTAACGCAAGGTATATTCATACTGCATATCAGAGCTCTCACCAAAGCTACCAGGGGCAGCCTCGATATTCTGCTCTGCCAGAGCCTGAGAAATATCAGAAGGAACCAGTCCGAACTCCTTCATCTTCTCTGGCTTCAACCAGATACGCATAGAGTAGTTACGGGTAGAAGGGCTCTGTACATCACCCACACCATTGATACGCTTCAACTGAGGAATGACGTTGATCAGGGCGTAGTTGGTAACAAACTGGTCGTCGTAACGGCCATCGTCTGTGGTCAGAGCGAACATCATGACGTTAGAACTCTGACGCTTGGTTACGGTGACACCCACCCTGGTAACCTCGGCTGGCAACAGAGACTGCGCCTGAGATACACGGTTCTGTACATTGACCGCAGCCATATCTGGGTCAGAACCCTGCTTGAAGTAAACGGTGATGCTGGCATAACCAGAGTTAGACGCAGAAGAGGTCATGTAGGTCATGTTCTCCACACCGTTGATACTCTCCTCCAGAGGAGCGATGACAGAGTTCAACACCGTCTGGGCATCAGCACCCTGATAGGTAGTAGATACCGAGATGGTAGGCGGCGCGATATTCGGATACTGCTCGATAGGCAGCGATACCAAGCCGATGATACCCAGCAAGACGAAGAAGATGGAAACCACCGTCGAAAGTACTGGGCGCTTTATAAAGTTTGTAAATGACATAATTTACTTATTTTCTTTATACCTTAAATTATATATTACTTCTTGCCGCCCATAGCTGTAGCGAATGCATGAGCATTGTCCTGAGACTCACTCAACTTGGTAGCCTCAGCAATCTTCTGATTGTAGCGCTCCAAAGTGATAGGCTTAATCTGCTGACCATCGGTCAACTTGGTGATACCCTTCAAGACGATGCGGTCGCCTACATGGAGACCAGAAGTTACGATATAGTTCTTGCCGTCATCCTGTGGATTTACCTTGATCTCAGAATACTTCACCTTGTTATCCTTGGTTACAATGTAAACGAAGATCTTATCCTGAACCTGAGAGCAAGCCTCCTGAGGGATGACGATAGCGCTGTTATGATCGTTAGGAACCACGATAGAACCTGCACCACCACTCTTCAGCAACTTCTCCGGGTTAGCGAAGTGAGCGATGAGAGAGATAGAACCGGAAGTAGCATCGATGACACCACTCATCTTGACTACCTTACCTGGGTGATTATAGATAGAACCGTCTGCCAACTGCAACTTAACAGCAGGGAACGCTGCGATGGCTGCCTGAACACTACCATTGGTCTTAGACATGCTCAAGATCTGAGACTCAGAGAGTGAGAAGAATACCTCCATGGTGCTGATGTTGGAAACGGTAGTCAAAGCCTGGCCAGAAGCGCTAACCAAAGCACCTACCTTGAAAGGAAGGCTACCTACAACACCTGCAGAAGGGCTGGTAACAGTACACCAAGTCAACTGCTCGCGGGCTGAAGCCAGAGCAGCCTCTGCCTGAGCTACCTGAGCCTTAGCGGTTGCATAGCTGTTAGCTGCTGTAGAAAGTTCATATTCACCGATGATCTTGCTATCATACAACTTCTTGTTATTCTGGTAAGTCAACTTAGCTGTATTTGCCTGTGCCTTAGCAGTGTTTACTGCAGCAGCAGCAGAACGGACAGCAGCCTGATAAGTCTCGCTATCAATAGAGAACAAAGCCTGACCTGCAGATACAGTCTGACCCTCATGTACAAAAACCTTTGTAATGAAGCCAGAAACCTTTGGACGCACCTCTACATCCTGAATACCCTTGATGGTAGCAGGATAGGTAGTCTGCAATGCTGCACTGGAAGTACCGATAGTAGCCACGGCAAACTCGTCGTCGCCGAAGTCTGGCAGACCGCCCTTCTTACTTCCACCACATGATGTCAAAGTTGCCAGCACACAAACTGCTGCAACAAACAAAACGTTTTTAATTTTCATACCTATTTTATTATTATAATGATTATTACCTTTAAATATAAAAAACAAGGCTCACATGCCTCACTACCTCCGCCAAAACATCCTGAATGACGTAGTCTTTTTGGAAACTTTAAAATTCCTTTAAGTTTTGACCATGCAAAATTACTAATAATATGGCAAACTTGTCGCTTACGACCTATCTTTTTAACAAAAATTATTCAGTATTTATAGTTTTCTTATAAATTAAACAAAAAAGTCCCCACCGATTATTCGTAAGGACTATTTTGCTTTTTATCTGTACAAGCCTATTATTTTTATATATAAACCCATATCTTTTATACATTCAACCCCATATCTGCAGCCTTTTTCATGAGCAATTCCATCAAAGGTTCCCGCTCGTTCTGCACCTTATTATCAAGTACCGCATCTTTCAAAGCCTGTTTGAGAAGTCCTACCTCACGGCAAGGATTCAGATGGAAAATCTCCATGATTTCGTTACCATCGATACATGGCTGGAGCAAACGTTTGTAGTCTCTTTCCTTCAGATCAACAAGTTTCTCACGCACCATTTTGAAATTATCGAGGAATCTCTGCTTACGTACATGGTTCTTGCTGGTAATATCAGCTTCACAGAGCGTCATCAGATCATCGATATCATCTCCAGCATCATTCATCAGGCGACGTACAGCACTGTCTGTCACCTCCTCATCAGCTATCACGATAGGACGCATGTGGAGTTCTACGAGTTTCTGCACGTATTTCATCTTGGCATCCATAGGCAACTTCATCCTGCGGAACATAGAAGGAATCATCTTAGCTCCTATATTATTATGGTTATGGAAAGTCCAACCAATACTGTTGTCCCAACGCTTACTCTTAGGTTTTCCTATATCATGCAGCAGAGCAGCCCAGCGAAGCCAGAGATTATCAGAATGTTTGCATACATTCTCCAGAACCTCCATTGTATGCTCATAGTTGTTTTTATGAGCACGCCCGTTGCGGGTTTCCACCTTATCAAGTGCACACAGTTCAGGAATAATCAATTCGAGCAACCCCGTATCCTTCAAATAATAGAAACCGGAACTTGGATGCTTAGCGAGCATAATCTTATTCAATTCATCAGCAATGCGTTCGCCGCTGATAATCTTCAGACGGTCGGCATTTCGCTTCAAAGCCTCATAAGTTTCCGGCTCTATCTGAAAATTAAGCTGGGTAGCAAAACGGACACAACGCATCATACGAAGCGGATCGTCGGAAAAAGTAATATCTGGATCCAGTGGTGTAGCAATGATGCCATCTTCCATATCATATACACCATCAAAAGGATCTACCAATTCGCCAAATCTTTCTTTATTCAGACAAACAGCCATGGCATTGATGGTAAAATCACGCCTATTCTGATCATCCTCTAATGTTCCGTCCTCCACAATCGGTTTACGAGAATCACGCTGATAGCTTTCCTTACGGGCTCCCACGAACTCCACCTCTGTATCTTTATACTTCACCTGTGCAGTACCAAAATTACGGAACACAGAAAGATGCGCCTTTTTGCCAAGCATCTTTTTCAATTCAGAAGCAACCTGGATACCACTTCCCACCACTACGACATCAATATCGTTGGAAGGACGCTCCAGAAAGAGATCACGTACATAACCGCCTACCACATAACACTCCAGATGCAACGAATCTGCTGCATCAGAAATCTTATGGAATATATCTTTGTCTAATATTTGCGCCAGTTCGGCATTGGATAAATTTCTCATTATTTTTTCTTTTCGGGGTGCAAAGTTACTGCAAATTGAAGACAATACAAAATAAAAAAAGATTTTTTTTGTTTTTATTGTTGAGATGCAGCGTAACTTATCCAAAGTTACTGCAAATTATGTAAAATACAAAATAATTATTTGGCTATTTCATAATAAATGCGTAAATTTGCAGCGATTTTCGAAAATAATATGGCAGATTTATCAAAAACAGAACAGCAGTTTAAGGACGTAATGGTAGAGTGTCGCACCCTTTTCCAAAAGAAGTTGCATGATTATGGAGCTTCTTGGAGAATCTTGCGCCCATCTTCCCTTACCGACCAACTATACATCAAGGCTAAACGCATCCGCTCGCTTGAAATCAAGAAAGAATCCTTGGTAGGCGAAGGTATTCGCCCGGAGTTCATCGCCCTTATCAATTATGGTATCGTAGGAATCATACAATTGGAAAAAGGGTTTGTAGATGAGGTGGATATGACTGCCGATGAAGCAATGGAGCTCTATGACCAGCATGCCAAGGAAGCTTTGGAATTGATGCTGAAGAAGAATCACGACTATGATGAAGCGTGGCGATCTATGAGAGTAAGCAGCTATACTGATTTTATTCTCACCAAGATACAACGCGTGAAAGAAATCGAAGATATTCATGGTGCAACTTTAGTTTCAGAAGGTATCGATGCCAATTATATGGACATCATCAACTATTCCGTTTTCGGTGCTATCAAACTGAAAGAGCAGGAAAAAGAATAAATCATCAATATAAAATAGGTATAAAGAGTGAGTATCAGTAATCTTATCAAGAAGTTGACAGTCAACTTAGGAAGATTGATTGTAGCAGTGACCTTCATTTTCTCAGGATATGTGAAGGCCATAGACCCATTGGGCACTCAATATAAGATTACGGACTATCTCCAACCGCTTGGTTTATCTGGTATCGTACCAGACTGGATGACGCTGACCGCTTCTGTTGCTCTTTCCACATTGGAGTTTTCTATTGGCATTTTCTTATTATTTGCCATACGCAGGCGTCTCACTACCAAAATTTCACTTTTATTCATGGTGGTGATGACACTCATCACTACGTGGATAGCCATCGCAAATCCTGTCAAGGACTGCGGTTGTTTCGGCGACGCTATTAAATTGACCAATTTTGAGACCTTAGGTAAGAACATCATACTCTTGGCAATCTCCATCTTACTCTGGAGATTCCCACTGCAGATGGTCAGGTTTATCTCCAAGCCGACACAGTGGATAGTCATCAATTATACCATACTCTTTTCTGTGGCCCTAAGTACCTGGAGTCTCTGGAGTTTGCCGCTCTTTGATTTCCGCCCATACCACATCGGTGCAAACATCGAGAAAGGCATGGAAATACCAGAAGGTGCCAAGCAGCCACAGTTTGAAACAACCTTTATCTTGGAGAAGAATGGCGAACAGAAAGAATTTACCATTGATAACTATCCGGACTCCACATGGAAGTTTATCGATTCCAAGACCATACAAACCGAAGAAGGTTACGTACCTCCTATCCATGATTTCAGCATAGAAGATACTAAAAACGGGGAAGACATCACACAGGAAGTTCTCCATGACAAGGGATACTCTTTCCTGCTCATCTCGCCCAACCTGGCTATGGCAGACGATTCGAACTTTGGTACGATAGACCAGATCTACGAATATGCAGAAGACCACGGCTACCGATTCATCTGTCTGACAGCAAGTACAGAAAAGGAAATCGCCAAGTGGCAAAACATCACGGGAGCAGAATACCCATTCTACACCACTGATGCCACTACGCTCAAGACAATGATCAGGAGTAATCCGGGACTGATGCTGCTACACAACGGTACCATCATCCAGAAATGGAGCCATAATGAATTACCAGCAGAAGATTTGCTCACCAAACCTTTAGAGAAAAGCGAATATGGAAAATTACCAGCAGAAGGAATGGCAAGGAAAATTCTGCAAACCGTACTCTGGTTCCTACTGCCACTGGTATTGCTCACCATTGCAGACCGCCTATGGGCATGGTCAACCTGGTTAAGAGAAAAAGAAGATACAAATAAAATATTATCAACTTTTAAAAAGAAAAAGAAAATGAGAAAGAAAATTGTAGCAGGTAACTGGAAAATGAACATGAACCTGCAAGACGGTGTTGCTCTCGCAAAGGAAATCAACGAGGCATTGGTAGCAGACAAACCAAACTGTGATGTTGTAATCTGCACTCCATTCATCCACTTGGCTTCTGTAGCTCAGGTATTGAATTCTGAGGTAGTAGGTCTCGGTGCTGAGAACTGCGCTGACAAGGCTAAGGGTGCTTTCACTGGTGAGGTTTCAGCTGAGATGGTAAAGAGCACAGGTGCTCAGTATGTTATCCTCGGTCACTCAGAGCGTCGTCAGTACTATGGCGAGACAGCAGAGATCCTGAAGGAGAAGGTAGAGTTGGCTTTGGCTAACGGTTTGAAGGTTATCTTCTGCTGCGGTGAGACTCTCGAGGAGCGTGAGGCAGAGAAGCAGAACGAGGTTGTTAAGGCAGAGTTGGAAGGTTCTGTATTCCACTTGAGCGCTGACGCTTGGAAGAATATCATCCTTGCTTACGAGCCAATCTGGGCTATCGGTACAGGTAAGACTGCTACTTCAGACCAGGCTGAGGAAATGTTGGCATACATCCGCTCTATCGTAGCTGAGAAGTATGGCAATGAGGCTGCTGAGGAGACATCTATCCTCTATGGTGGTAGCTGCAAGGCAAGCAATGCTCCTGAGCTTTTCGCTAAGCCAAACATCGACGGTGGCTTGATTGGTGGTGCTTCTTTGAAGGCTGCTGATTTCAAGGGTATCATCGACGCTTGGAAGAAGTAATTGCTTTCACATAACCATGCCTGTACCTCCCCAAAAAGGGACAGGCATGGTTCCTTCATTTTAGACATATAAACAAAACGATAAAAGAATGTTATGAAACAATTCGTCCTACTTTTTACTATCATGCTCGGAATCACTGTTTCGAGTAATGGTCAGACCTATCTGGAGCACTTGCAAAAGAAGACACCAGGATTAGGTACTGTCACTGTGACCCAAAGCAAGGCTATAGACGAATTAATCAATGGGAAAAAGATACCACAAGACGACAAAACTATCCCAACAACAACCCCAACAAAACACAATACTCCTGACAACCAGAAGAAAACTTCTGAGAATCAGAAGAAAACACTCCCAGACTCTGTAAAAAAGGCAGAGCACCACGAAGCTGGCAATGAAAAGACAGTTTCACACGAAAGTCCGAACAGAAAGACAAACACAGAAAAAGAAGAAAATGAGACACCTATAGTGGACATGCGCAAGAAAGTGATGCGTGGCAGCTACAAGGTTACAGGATATAGAGTACAGGCTTTTGCTGGCGGCAACTCACGCAACGACCGTCTCAAGGCAGAACAGACAGGAAATGCCATCAAGATGAAATTTCCAGACCAGCCTGTATATGTACACTTTTATTCACCTCGCTGGATTTGCAGAATCGGTAACTTCCGCTCTTTAGTAGAAGCTAAGAAGATGTTAGCTAAAATCCGAGCTATGGGCTACCGACAAGCTTGTCTTGTGAAGGGAAAAATAACCGTTCAATATTAGAAAATGAATCCAGAAACAGAATTTCGCGAGGGCTTGGATGAACTCGCAGCACATTACAAAGAAATCCTCAACCTGCTTGGTGAAGATCCTGAAAGAGAAGGTCTATTGAAAACTCCTATGCGCGTAGCTAAGGCTATGCAGATATTGACCCGCGGATACAGTCAGGATCCCCGTAAAGTATTGACTGATGCACTCTTTGAGGAAACATACAACCAGATGGTGATCGTTAAGGACATTGATTTCTTCTCTATGTGCGAACATCATATTCTTCCATTCTATGGAAAAGTACATGTAGCTTATATTCCAAATGGCAAAATTACCGGATTGAGCAAGATTGCACGTGTAGTGGATATCTATAGCCACCGACTTCAGGTACAAGAGAGACTTACCCAGCAAATCAAGGACTGCATCCAGGAAACACTCAATCCACAAGGTGTCATGGTGGTCATTGAAGCCAAACACATGTGTATGCAGATGAGAGGTGTGGAAAAACAGAACTCCATCACTACTACAAGTGATTATAGCGGTGTATTCAATTCTCTCAATACACGACAGGAGTTCATGAACCTGCTCCGTGGAGAAAGCAAAAGAATCTAATATATAGTGCTTAATGTTTAGTGTTTACTTATGAAAACCAAACATTAAGCACAAAACACTAAACACTAAGTAATATGTTAAAGTTTATATCATGGAATGTCAATGGCTTGCGAGCATGCGTAGGTAAAGACTTTGAAAACCAGTTCAAAGAATTGGATGCAGATTTTTTCTGCCTGCAGGAAACCAAGATGCAAGAAGGTCAGCTCGACCTAACGTTTGAAGGCTACAACAGTTACTGGAACTATGCTGAGAAAAAAGGCTATTCTGGAACAGCTATCTATACCAAACATCACCCATTAAGCGTAAGCTATGGTATGGGAGTGGAAGAGCACGACCATGAAGGAAGAGTTATCACACTGGAATATGAGAAATTCTACCTCATCACAGTTTATACTCCTAACTCACAAACGGAACTGCGCCGCCTGGACTATCGTATGACATGGGAAGCAGACTTCCGTAAATTTCTCAAGAATTTAGACGCCAAGAAACCAGTTATCGTGTGTGGTGACATGAACGTGGCACACGAAGAAATAGATATTAAGAATCCGAAAGGCAACCGCAAAAACGCAGGCTTTACGGATGAGGAAAGAGAAAAGATGACCGAATTGCTGAATGACGGTTTCACAGACACATTCCGATACAAATATCCTGAGCAGGTTACCTACTCCTGGTGGTCATACAGATTTAAGGCAAGAGAAAAAAACGCCGGTTGGCGTATTGATTATTTCCTCGTATCAGACAGGCTTCAGGCAAACATCGCTGACGCCAAGATACACACAGCCATCATGGGAAGTGATCATTGTCCGGTAGAACTTGATCTGGACATTTAATACAAGAATCATATCATACAAGATTATACCAAAAATATAAAGGGTTACCATCCTCACGGACGATAACCCTTTTTGGTCATATCAACATAAAATTTTAATTTATATAAGAGAGATTTTATCGAATATTACATGAAAGCACGAATCTCAGAGAGAGGTTTCTTCTCAATTGTGCCATCCTTTTGAGTTACAGTGAAGTAATTATTAACAGATTTACCGTTCTTGAACTGTACAACTGCCACACCACCTTCGCGAAGCTGCAGTGTAAAGTAACCTTCACGCTTGCCATTTACATACTTGCCGTGCCATTTTTCCTTACCATTCTTATAGTAAGTGGTCACATCACCATTGAAGACAGTATTTCTATCATTTCCTAAATCGATGAAGCTATATCCACCTTCAGCTCTCAAATTACCATTCATATAGTAATCCTTGAAAACATCCTTCTTATTGATGCCAGAACCGGTGGTCATAAGGAGTCTGTAGTAACTAGCCTGATTAGCATTTGCCACGTTGCTCATATTTTCTGCATAGAAAATGGTATCTGCAACAACAGTAGCTTTTTCGATGTGCTTGCGACCAAAGCTTGCAATGGTCAGCATCACCATCATAGAGAGTAATATTATTCGTTTCATATCTTTACGTTTTTAGGTTTTACTTTCTTTTTCTGATGCAAAGATAGGCAAAAAAACGATAAGTTGTATATTTTATTAACGCTATTTTATTATATTTTTTCACCTACTTTTGATTTAAATCAATTTTGGCAACAAAACAACCAAACTGTAACTTACAACATTATTTTCTAACATTTTGTAAAGTCTAAAATCTACAAAATGGTAATTCTTCAGCGATTCACTAACATATTGTTAAGACCCAATAACATTTATAATCTATTAAAAAATGCAGACTTACTGATGTTAGTATAATTTTGTAAATATATATCATCAAAGATACATTTTTGAAAGGTAACCACCGAAATAACAAACATTTTGGAATATTTTATCACCAAAAACAGGCAAAAAGTAGAACTTTCTATGATTTTGATACGTTTGTTCATCAGGAAAAACACAAAATAAGAAGGCTATTTTCCATATTATCAATAAAAAGATGGACTTTTTAATGATTTTATAACTGAATAAAGATTATTTTTTGTACTTTTGCAGTTGGTTTATTATATTAATAAGGTATGCGCATGAAGTATTACATATCTATCATCTTTGCTCTGGTAGCTCTGACTTTCTCATCTTGTAAAGAGTCAGAACCAGACTCATTCTATTCAGACAATGAACAAGACCATGACAGTGATGAAATTATAGGAGACGATTACATCTATCATCTCCCAGTGATTTTTCATGTCCTGTATCAGGATGAAAATGCCGTAGATGAAAACAATAAAAGGAATCAATATGTATCTTACGACCGTCTGAAAACAATACTGCAAAATGTCAATGACCTCTATGCAGGGAAATTATATAACTTTGGTGAGGGGGCAGATGTGCCAAGTGAGAACATACATGTGCAGTTTGAACTTGCCCTCTACGATGAATCTGGCAAAAAGCTGAAGACCCCAGGAGTGGAATATATCAAATATTCGGGGGAATATCCTATTGATTGCAACAGTTTCATGAATCAAACCAAAAAGAAAAATAAGATTATATGGAACCCGAATGAATACATCAACGTCATGGTGTATAACTTCAAGAAGACAAAAGACAACAGCATAACGCTTGGCATCAGCAACCTACCTTATAAACAAAACGGCTATCCCGCAATAGATGGTTTGAAGGATGCGAAAGGTGCCATCAATAAGAACAGTTTGTCTTTTGAATACTGTGTATCCATCAACAGTTCCTATATCAACCAAGAGTCATCCAGATATACAGCCGCTGATCACGGATACAAAGAATACACCTATGATTCTGGAGACATCAATGTCACACTGGCTCATGAACTGGGGCATTATTTAGGACTCAAGCATGTGTTTGCAGAGAAAGATACAGACACAGGAAGCGAACCAACTGAAAGTTGCACAGACACAGACTACTGCACAGACACCAAGAGCTATAACAAACCAGCCTACGACAGATGGCTGATTTCATATATAGAACAGCATAAACAGGCGGGTAATGACCTTGTGATGAAAGAACTCATCAAACGCTCCAATGATTCGGGAGAGGAATGGGATTCTGACAATTTCATGGACTATGCCGTAAGTTTGAGTTTCAGATTCACACCTGAGCAGAAATACCGTATGAGACAGGTTCTTTATTACAGTCCGCTGATTCCTGGTCCGAAAAAGATCAAAAACGACAATTACGGTACAAGAAGTCAAGACAATGACGAAGATATAGACTTGCCAATCTGTCTGGCTATAGAAAAGGCTATTCCTGTGGAAAGAGCTTCTTTCTGAAAAGAAATACATAGTACTAACAAAAAATAAAGGATGGGATTCACCATCATTTCAGAAATAATAAAAAATAAGATGAAATACAAGATAAAAGCACCTAAGGCACTCAACGCCACCATCAACTTGCCCTCCAGTAAAAGCATCAGCAATCGAGCCCTCATCATCCATGCCATGACGGGCGGTAAGATTCAGCCATGCAATCTCAGCGATTGTGATGATACAGAAGTCATCATCAATGCCTTGAGAAACATGCCCGAGGTGATAGACATCAAGGCTGCCGGTACTGCCATGAGATTTATGACAGCTTACCTCAGTGCTACTGAAGGAGAACATACGATTACAGGAACAGAAAGGATGAAGAATCGCCCTATCGGTGTCCTGGTGGATGCACTCCGCTATTTAGGCGCCGACATCGAATATGTGGAAAAAGAAGGCTATCCTCCACTCCGCATCAAAGGTCATGCACTCGAAGGAGGTCAGCTGGAGGTTGTAGGAAGCATCAGTTCACAATACATCTCAGCCCTTCTGCTCATCGGTCCGATTCTCAAAAACGGATTGAAACTCAAACTTACAGGAGAAATCGCATCAAGACCCTATATCGACCTCACCCTGTGGACCATGCGCGAATTTGGAGCCTCAGCAGAATGGACAGATGTGGACACGATTGTCGTAAAGCCTCAGCCATACCAAGAAAGAAAGTATCTGATAGAAAACGACTGGAGCGCATCTTCCTATTGGTATGAAATGATGGCTTTGAACGGGAATATCGATTCTGAAATCAGATTAGAGGGACTGATGGATGGTTCCAAGCAAGGTGACTCTGTCGTCAAATACATCTTCAGCCTTCTGGGTGTCAAGACCGAGTTTGAGAACAATCAAAATCCAGAGGATAGAGATGACAAGGCAAACATACATACCAGCGCACCGACAACCGTTACGTTGAAAGCTCACAGATGTCTGCTTCCTCGATTGGATTACGACTTTACCGGTTCACCAGACCTTGCCCAGACATTTGTAGTATGCTGCTGTCTGATGGGAATCAAATTCAAGTTTACCGGTCTTGCCAGCTTGAAAATCAAGGAAACCGACCGCATCGAAGCACTCAAGAAAGAGTTGCGAAAAGTTGGTTATGTGATTCAAGACGAGAACAACAATACACTCATCTGGGATGGCGAAACCTGCGAACCGACCTACGAAGCCATAGATACCTATGAGGATCATCGCATGGCCATGTCCTTCGCACCAGTTGCCTTCAAGTTACCTTATCTGGAAATCAACAATCCAGAAGTGGTAAGCAAATCCTATCCACATTTCTGGGAAGACCTGAAAAAAGTAGGATTTGAGATCAGCGAGGAATAATAATCACAATAAAGATATCGAATGATTTACCTGATTATTGCATTGGTTGTCTTAGGACTGGCAAGCGCACTAATAGGACTTTTCACCCAACGGAAAGGAGAAGAAGAGCCCCTAAAAGAAGGCGTTTCGTGTAACACCTGTAATGGAGAAAACACGAAATGCGAGCAGGAGTGCATGATGGAAGCTGCAACCAAAGAGATAGAATATTATGATGACGAAGAATTAGACACGTATAAAGGACGTGCGGCAGATGATTATTCCGAAGAAGAAGTTGAACAATTCGCAGAAGTCTTATATACAATGAAGCCGGAGGAAGTGGCAGGCTGGAACAGAAGCCTCATCCTCAGAGGCATCAACTTGCCAGACCAGTTGAAAGATGAAGTCATCAGTTTTTTAAGCGAGGATTGAAAAAGAATATTTTATAGGAAATGAACATTCTACAATATACATTTTTTCAGAATGCCCTCTTGGGCGCCTTCCTTACAAGCATCCTGTGTGGAATCATAGGCACTTATATCGTAACCCGCCGATTGGTATTTATCAGCGGGGGTATTACCCACGCATCATTTGGCGGAATAGGAATTGGCGTATTCACTGGTACCAATCCGATTCTGGCAGCCATGATCTTTGCCATACTGAGCGGATTTGGCGTTCAATGGATGTCATCCAGAAAAGATGTCAGGAAAGATTCTGCCATCGCCATGTTCTGGACCTTGGGAATGAGCGTAGGAATTATCTGCTGCTTTCTCACGCCCGGCTTCATGCCAGACCTACCTTCGTTTCTCTTTGGCAGCATCCTGACGATAGAAGGTTCTGACTTATGGCTATTGGGTATCCTGACATGTATCACCATCGCCGTATTCACCTGTTTCCTCCGTCCGATTCAGAGTGTAGCTTTCGACAGCACCTTTGCACGTTCGCAGCACTTGCCGGTAGCAGCGATAGAATATCTAATGATGACACTCATTGCCATGACGATTGTTGCTTCATTGAAAATGGTGGGCATCGTACTGGCTATCAGTTTGCTGACAATTCCGCAGATGACAGCCAACCTGTTCACCTATAATTATAAGCAGATGATTTTTGCCAGCATCATCCTGGGATGGATAGACTGTGTCATCGGACTCTATGCCAGTTATGTGCTGAATGTTCCATCAGGAGCCACGATTATTTTTGTCAGTATCATGGTTTTTATGCTCAGTAAGACAATAAAAGCCCTACAAAACAAGTTGTATAATAAAGACAAGCTGTCACTTGAGAAAAAGTGATGATCAGCAGACAACATTCTAAAATCATACAAGAGTGAAACAAAATTATCTCCGACATATCATTCCCCTATTATCAATTATACTCCTAATTGGTATTGGCAGTTGCTCTACGCAGAAGAATACAGCGAAGAGCCGCTGGTGGCATTCCTTCAACGCCCGTTATAACACCTATTATAATGGTACGTTAGCCTATATTGACGGTTCATTGGAAAAAGAGAACGGCAATAAGGACAACTTCACGGAGATGATTCCTCTCTATACCGTAAGCAATAAAAACAGCCGCGAACTGGGAAAAGGCAATTATGAGAAAGCCATCACCAAGTGTGAGAAAGCGATTCATCAACACAGTATCAAGAAACGTCCGGAATGGAACAAAAACCGTCGCAAAACAGAAAAAGATATTGAATGGTTGAGCCGTAAGGAATACAATCCGTTCTTATGGAAAGCATGGTTGCTGATGGGACGTTCCCAATTTTTCAAAGGCGATTTCGAAAGTGCTGCAACCACTTTCTCCTATATGAGCCGCCTCTACTCCACCCAACCAGCCATCTACGGCAGAGCAAGGGCCTGGCTGGCTAAATGTTATATCGAACAAGGATGGCAATATGATGCAGAGGACGTAATCCGTAAAATGCAAAGAGACAGCATCCACTGGCGTGCCCAGAAAGAATGGGACTATACATACGCTGATTACTATATCCATACAGGAGACTTCGAACAGGCTATCCCCTATCTCCGCAAAGTAATCAAGCATGAGATGCGACGGAAGCAAAAGGCGCGCGAATGGTTTCTCTTAGGACAGTTGCTTGCTGCCACTGGCAAAAAACAGGAGGCCTACAAAGCCTTCAAGCATGTCACACGTCTCAATCCTCCATACGAACTGGAATTCAACGCCCGAATCTCCATGACAGAGGTGATGGCCAGAGGAAATGCCAAACAGATGATCAGCCGTCTGAAACGTATGGCTGCATCAGACAACAACAAGGAATACCTGGACCAGATATACTACGCAATAGGTAACATCTATCTCAACGAGAAAGATACCGTCCAAGCCATCTCTGCATACGAAAAGGGAAATGCCAAGGCGACACGCAGTGGTATTGAGAAAGGTGTGCTCTTGCTTCATTTAGGCGACTTGTACTGGGGTATGGAAAAATACAGTGATGCCCAACGCTGTTACGGAGAAGCCATCGGCTTGCTTGACAAAGACCGTAAAGACTATAAGATTCTTGCAGAACGTTCTAAAATACTTGATGAATTAGTTCCTCATACAGAAGCTGTCCACCTGCAGGACTCTCTCCAGGCTCTTGCCAAGATGAGCGAAAAAGAAAGAAATGCAGCCATCGACCGCGTAATAGATGCCCTCAAGAAGAAAGAAAAAGAAGAAAAGAATAAACTGGCAGAAGAAGAAAGCAACCGTCAACAAGCAAAAAACGGTGGAAATGCCTACAGAAACCACAATTCGAATAAGAACAACAATACATCAACAGGAAATATCGGACAGAAAGGACTCTGGTATTTCTACAACCCTATAGCCGTAAGTCAGGGTAAGACCCAATTCCAACGACTATGGGGAAAACGAGAAAATGTAGATAACTGGCAACGCATCAACAAGACGGTGGTCAGTGCGCCACAAGGTGCTGAAGAGATGACAGACGAAGTAAGAGATTCTCTTGCCAATGTAGCCATCAAGGAAGATTCTCTGAAACAGATTACAGACAGTGCACAAAACGATCCACATAAGCGAGAATATTATCTGGCTCAGATTCCTTTTACAGAAGAACAAATAGAAGCCAGCAACAAGCTGTTGGAAGATGGTCTGTTGAATTCCGGCGTTATCTTCAAGGATAAGTTGGACAATCTTTCCCTGAGCGAAAAAGCACTCAGAAGATTGGAAGACAACTATGCTGATGACTTTGAGCACATGGACGATGTATATTACCACCTCTATCTGTTATATTCCCGAAAGGAAAAGCCGGTAGAGGCAGAACGTTATGTACAGAAACTGAAGAAGAAATATCCTGAAAGCCAATGGACAACATTGCTTACAGATCCATACTACAAAGAAAATGCCCAGTTTGGTGTTCATATAGAAGACTCTCTTTATGCGGCAACCTACGAGGCATTCAAGGCAAACAGATACCAAGAGGCTAAGGCCAATGCACGCATATCTGCCGAGCGTTTCCCACTGGGAGAAAACAGGGATAAATTCTTGTTTATCGGTGGATTAAGCAAGCTCAACGATGGTGACGCCAATGCCTGCATCAAGGATATGCAGGAAGTGGTAGAGAAATATCCGAATAGCCGTATCAGCGAAATAGCGGGTATGATAGTCAATGGAGTCAATGCGGGAAAACGACTGCATGGTGGAAAGTTTGACTTGGAAGATGTATGGGACAGAAGAAGTGTTGTACTCAATAACCAGGATTCCACCCAACAGAAAGTATTCACGAATGAACGCAATGCCAACTTTGTATTCATGCTTGTTTACCAGCCAGACTCTGTGAATGAGAACCAATTGCTCTTTGAAATGGCTAAATACAACTTTACCCATTACCTTGTGCGCAATTTCGACATGAATATCGAGGAGCAAGATGGGCTGCACAGAATGATTATGTCAGGATTCAGAAGTTACGATGAAGCATGGCAATATGCACATGCGTTGTCGGAGCAGACTGCTATCATCCGCCATCTCAACAAGGCTCGAGCTATCCTCATCAGCGAACAAAATCTCGAACTCTTAGGCACACAGTTCACATATAATGAATACGAGAAGTTCTATCAGAAACACTTCGCTTCACTCAAGTTGAAACAGAATGCCGCACATCTCTTAACGGAGCCTACAGAAATCGTGACAGAGAAAAAGAAAGTAGAACAGACAGAAGCTGGTGATGAAGAGATACTTGACGACAAGAATGATATAGACAACTCATTAGAAATCAAGGAAGATGTTGCACCAAGCATCAGCAATGAGTCTATAGAAATCAAAGAGGAGAATACTCAAACCGGAAATAATAACGGCATTGAAATCAAAGAGGACATCAACACAGAGACTTCAAAGGAAAATAATTCTGAAAAAGGAACTGAAGTTGAAAGAAATGAGGATGAAATGATCGTAGTTGATCCTAAAGTAGAAGAGCCAAAACTGGAGACTCCAAAGAAGGAAACTCCAAAGCAGGAAATCCAAAAGAAAGAACCTCTTGAGGAGAATGAAGATGTCTTCTATTTCGATGATGACACAGAAAACACTCAGAAGCAAGAAAATAAGAACCAGAAATCCAAAGAGGAGAAGAAAGACAAAGATGACAAATTTGACTTAGAAGACGAATATTTTGATTTCGATGGTTTTTAAAGAAACAATATGGCAGACTTTCCCAGAATAAATAGCTGGAGAAGTCTGCCATTTGTATTTTTAGATTATTTCCTGATAAATTACTGAATTAATTATAGAGAGCAGAAAAAGGTAACCAGGAAAGGTACTGAGAAATCAACACAGAAACCATGAAAGATGGAAACGATGATGAAGTTCTCTCCCGACACTCGGGTAATAATAGGCAACGTAGTATCCATTGTGGTGGCTCCACCTACGCTGATAGGTGCCAACTTTCCGAAATATCTCGCCAGCAACGGAGCGGCTAAGAGTGTCAGAATTTCACGGCTAATATTAGCAAGAAGAGCGATGGTTCCAAGTTCGGCACCACGATATTCAGTAATAAAAATACTTGAAAGGGAATAATAACCGAATCCTGAACCGATAGCCAAACAGTCAGTAAGCTGACGGTGACCTAATACCAGAGATACGGCTGCACACCCAGCAAAAGTACCCAAAATAGTCATCACCGGAAGCATCATCAAACGAGGATTTACCTTCTTGAAACTCTTCAAAATAGAAGTATCACAACCGATGCTGACACCCACACAGAACATCAGGCAACAGAGCGCAATATAACTCACATCACTATCTAAAAAACTGGCAGGAACTACATCACACAATCCAGCGATGATACCTAAGACAAAGAAACCAACTATAATCAAGCTACCCTTCATGCCTTACCTCCCTTCTCCGTATCAGCGGAACCAGAAGACTTCATCTGTTTAGCAGTAACATACTTCCACAATGCCCATGCAAAAAGCACACTGCCCGCACTACCACCAAAAGTAAGAACAACGGCTTCGAGACCTAAGGTCTGAATACCTCCTATGATACGAGGATTGGAGCCAACTTCAATACCAAGCAGGAACAGGAGTATCCATATCAACGCCGTGATGATGCGACCTAAAAAACTCATTTTCTTATTACGGAGCAGATAACCTGTACCTATTCCGCAAAGCATTATCAATACAATTTTGAGCATTGTTTCTTGATTTCTTCTTATTTTTTTATTTAATGAATAATTGGATTAATAAACTGATTCTTGGATAAAGAACGGAATCTTCACCTAATTATTATATAAAAGTAGAGGAAACATACGAATATCCAAAAGAATCATACGAATAAAAACTTTCCTTAACATTAACATACTTTAATAGCATTCTTCTGCCAGTATTCAATTATTCTTTGTACTTTAGCGCCTAAAAAATAAAAACATGAGTAACGGTTTATTACTTTGGGTAGATGACGAGATAGAACTTCTCAAGGCGCATATCATATTTCTGGAGAAAAAGGGATATGAAGTTATAACTGTGAGCAATGGTCCGGATGCTATCGACCAGTGCAGACAGCAGACCTTCGACCTGATTCTCTTAGATGAAATGATGCCAGGACTTAGCGGATTGGAAACTCTTCAGCAAATCAAGGAAATCCAACCAGCTACCCCTGTAGTCATGTGTACCAAGAGCGAGGAAGAGAACATCATGGACCAGGCTATCGGTTCAAAAATCGCAGACTATCTCATCAAACCGGTCAACCCCAGCCAGATATTGCTCTCTCTCAAGAAGAACATACATCGCAAAGATATAGTCACAGAAGTAACCCAAAGCGGTTATCAGCAAGACTACCAGCAAATCGCCATGCAAATCATGGATTGCCGGACAGTACAGGATTGGGTAGAAGTATATAAGAGACTGGTAAAATGGGAACTTGAACTGAGCGACACCGAGAGTTCGATGACAGAACTGCTTACCATGCAGAAAGAAGAAGCCAACAACGGATTTGCCAAATACATCACCAAGAACTACTTGGAATGGGTAAATCCCAAGAATATCGGCAAGACGATAGAAGGTAAGCCCGTCATGAGTCCAGACATCTTCAAAACCAAGATTTTTCCAAAACTGGATCAGGGTGAAAAGATATTCCTCATAGTTATCGACAACTTCAGATATGACCAATGGAAAATGTTGGGACAAGATATCGGAGAACTATTCGATATCGAGGAAGACATGTATATGAGTATTTTGCCAACAGCCACCCAGTATGCACGCAATGCAATATTCAGCGGTCTGATGCCAAACAAAATAGCAGAAATGTTTCCTGACCTATGGGTAGATGAAGATCAGGAGGAAGGCAAAAACCTCAACGAAGAACCTCTCATCCAAACCCAGTTGGAAAGATTCAGAAAGCACTACACATTCAGTTATCACAAGATAAATGATTCTGCAGGAGCCGACAGATTTCTGGATAAATACAATGAATGCAAGAATAACGACCTCAATGTACTGGTCGTAAACTTTATCGACATGCTTTCACATGCACGTACTGAATCTAAGATGGTGAGAGAATTGGCAAACAACGAATCTGCCTATCGCAGTATTACACAGAGTTGGCTGAGACATTCAGTTCTTGCAGAACTATTCAAACGTTTATCGCAAGACGAATTCAAGGTCATCATCACCACCGACCATGGAAGTATTAGGGCTTCAAAACCTATCAAGATAATAGGAGACCGTAATACCAACACCAACCTGCGCTATAAGTTAGGCAAGAATCTTGCCTACAATGCCAAGGAAGTGTTCACAATCAAGGAGCCACATAAAGCACAATTGCCCGCTCCAAACCTGAGCACAACTTATGTATTTGCGTATGGTGATGCCTTCTTTGCCTACCCCAACAATTACAACTACTATGTATCCTACTATAAGGATACATTCCAGCATGGAGGCATATCTATGGAAGAGATGCTGATACCACTCATTACATTGACACCAAGAAGACGTTAGAAAAAGAAAACAAGAAAAGGAAACAAAATATGAAAATCAAAATTGACTCATTAGAAAACATCCATGCTGCAGCCAAGGAATTTCTGGCCAACATGGGTGATGGTAAAGTCTTTGCCTTTTACGGAAAGATGGGTACTGGTAAGACTACATTTATCAAAGCTATCTGCGAAGAGTTGGGAGTAGATGATGTCATCACATCTCCTACATTTGCCATTGTCAACGAATATACCGCAGGGAATGGCGACCCAATCTATCACTTTGACTTCTATCGTATCAAAAAGATAGACGAGGTCTATGATATGGGATATGAGGATTACTTCTATGGAGGAAACTTATGTTTTCTGGAATGGCCAGAACTGATAGAAGACCTTCTACCAGAAGATGTGACAAGAGTACATATTCACACAGAAGAAGACGGAAGCAGAACCGTTGAATTCTGATACTTTTTTGGGGCATGATAGCCCCATTAAAGTAGCAAACTATAACGATGCGCTTTATTAGACTTTAATAAAGCGCATCATTGAGGTCTAATGATGCGCATCGTTAGGTGTTAATGATGCGCATCGTTAAGTTGCAATAAAGCGCATCGTTAAGTCGTGTAGATTTTCGACAAGTTATGTTCTTGAAATTATCCATCCCTGTACCCACTTTTATTTTTCCCTGCCCACGGAAAAATTCTTGCGTGGGCAGGGAGAAAAAAGATCTGATGCATCGGTCATGGATATGACGGGGCTGACGGCAGAGGAGATAAAGCTGCTGAAAGCGGAGATGTAGATTACGACTATCACCAAATAATCAAGGGTCTATACGCCACCTTTTCATCGTGGCATATAGACCCTTGTCGTTTCCCGTGAGGTGCGGGTGAGTATACTGAAGAAAAATCCCTCATCCCGCTTGAGAAAGCAGGATGGGGGATTTAGTATTATTTGACCAATAATGATGTTAATTTCATTCAAATATTTGGAAGTTACAGAGATATTGCTTAATTTTGCATAAGAAAAGCTGCACTCGGCAATTTGAAAGCAAGTTTTCATTGCGCTCGTTTGCATTTTCTTTGCATAAGAAAAGCTGCACTCGGCAATTTGAAAGCAAGTTTTCATTGCGCTCGTTTGCATCACAAACATTTAAATTATATAATTATGTTAGGAATAAATGCACCAAAAGTTTTAGCTAAAGGCAAATACGCACAAGCTGTTCGTAAAGCCGCTCTTGCATCCATCGGTGCAAAAGCAAAGACAGATGATGCCACAAAGACACCAAATTATCCATATAAATTTGAGTGGAATTTAGAATGAATTTAGAAGAATACAAAATAGAACTTTTATCAGACTTTGATGAGTTGATAAATTTCTATACAGGAAAAGACAAAATGGATGACTTTCTTCATAATCACTTACAAGATTGTGAAGAGAGTCATTATTGTAAGACATTTTGTGTCCGCTTAAAAGCAAACAACACGATTGTTGCTATTTTCGCCTTAGAATTCGACTCCGTTGACATAGATTCAGATGATTTTGATGATATGCGTATAGGTGCAGCAGGAACCGATTTACCTGCGGTAAAAGAAACATTCCGAGAACAATTCGAACAAAAATATACTTATCCCGCTTTAGAAATTGCCTACTTAGCTATTGATCAAAAATTTCAAAGCTTACATATAGGTTCAGCCTTAGTTGACGAAATAGCTTCGATGGCTAGAAAACAAAGATATGCCGGTTGCGTCTTCTTGACAGTAAGAGCTTGGCATACCTCTAATTACAGCGCAGTAGGTTTCTATGAAAAGAATCAATTTGCAAAATTGACTCCTGTTGCACAAATGGATGTTTGGCCAATGTACAAAACAATTTGGCCGATAGAATGATTCCCCCTACGCCCTGGGTTAGGAGTTTCTGTCCTTTATCTTTGCTTTACCCTTCGGTCAGCGATTTTCAATTCCGCTACACACCGGTGACCGTTGGTAAAGGGCGTGCTGCTTGGTTTAGCCTGCGTTCAGCTTCTGTTCTTTCCTTCGGCAGAGGAGATAAAGCTGCTGAAAGCGGAGATGTAGATTACGAATATCACCATATAATCAAGGGTCTATACGCCACCTTTTCATCGTGGCATATAGACCCTTGTCGTTTCCCGTGAGGTGCGGGGGGATATATGTTTGCTGGGTAACTTATACTCCTGCCCAGCTTAGGAATGTATATGGAACTCTTACTGAAACTTCATCCCACATGTTATAGATTTGAATGTCATTCCAAGAAAACGCCTGTATTTATGGTCTTCACTCATCTGATAGGGTTCTTCAGTTGGAGTCCAACAATAACGACCATCAATTAGTTGCTTGGTCATTATTCTCTGTTTTTCAGACAACTCTAAATCTATATTTTCTATAGAATGAGAATCGAAGCCAAAAATACCATCCCCGTATTCATAGTCACCTTTTACATTCGTGAGTTCTCCCAAAGTTACTTTTCTCAAATGGTAACATTCTGCAAATGCACCTTCATCTATAGCAGAAACATTCGGAGCACAAATTTCTTCCAAATCCACACAGAAGAGTAAGGCATTCATTCCAATTTTTGTCACATCAGGCAAAGTAATAGACTTTAATGCCTCTAGTCCTCCTGATTGGTTGTTCAAACCATCTGCAGGAATTTCCTTGCATCCTATTAGAGTGAGATCTATAGTGCCAGATTTCACATTCTCAAAAGCTTCGCGGATAGCCTTAAACTCATTATCGCCAGCATCAGAAGCGAGGTTAAGTCTTATAGCAGTCTTGCCGTCTGCTACTTCTTGCTTGATAGCTGACTTTATTTCTTCTGCACTATTTGCCGAAATGACAGTAGCATCCAGAGCATAACTCTTAGCTTTTTCTGTTGCTTGCAAGAATGTATGAGTTGCCAAAGTTGCTTCTCTATATTTCACAGTGACTTCGGCATATCTATCAAAAGTACCATATAAATAGGCATTGCCCTTTTCATCAGATGTAAGGGCATATTTTTGATCCCATTTCATATCGCTGCTGCCCGCAGGAGTGTATTGATTGATGTCAACTGTTATTTGCATATTTGGCATAGTTGCAATGCGCAAGCGTGAATAGTTGCGTGTTGCTCCGGAAAAATTTACGGTTATACTCTGACCATTAGGGGTGATATTGGCTTTTCCCTCGATATATTCATCCGTTCCTGCAACCTTGCCTTCTTTCAAAACTAATTCGCCAGCTTCCCATTTGTAGTTAGGGGCATAATATACATGAGGAAAGGTTGGCGCTTCGTCTTCTTTATAAGACAGCTCGCCACTTGCCAATACCCAGCTACTGCCATTATATTTAAAAGCAGCATACTGAGTCCCTAAAGTCTTACTAGTCATCTCCAGAAGCAACTCATCTCCTTCTGCCCATGAAGTCTTGCCAGGATCAGGTGTACCTATAGCACGAGTCTGTGAATCTCCGAATGCAGGAAATTCACCAACAACCAACTGTACGTTGTTTTTGGCTGTTGTTGCGGTTGTTTCTTCTATATCACTTGTGCATGACGCCATTACTATTGTAACGACAGCCAGCATGATGTATTGAAATATCTTTTTCATATTCTTTCCTCCAATTATTTGAGATCATCTTCATTTGTCCAACCTTTCAAATCATCTACACTGATTCTGGTCAGTTTCACTATATCTTTTCCGACATCGAGTTTGTAGGTGTAGCGTTTACCCTCTTCAAAGTCGGTAGGCATCTTCATTTTAGCATTAAAAATATTGTCGCCTATCTTGAATCTCAAGAAGACTTCATCTTTAATGTATGAACCAGGGATAACGATTGCAGAAAACATACCATCGTCATGCTTATAGGCTTTTACCCAAGCAGGATTAGCAGTAGGTGTACTCATGACAAATTGCCCTTGTCGGTCGTCTCTGTTAAAATCAACACTATTGTGCTTAGAATACACTTGTGGTTCACTAATATCCATATTAGGATAATCTGCAGTACCAACATGATATACTATCGTGACCAGCGACATGCGATGCTTCATAGGAATGTTTAAATCGAACCGAGGAGCATCGTACCAATATCCAGTTATGAGATCAGCGTTTTTCAAATTACCTTCGCTGCTTTGGTCTGTTTGTAAATCATACTGTAGATTATTTTTCCCAAAATCCGTGTCAGATGGATATACAGCCAAAATAGTATGTTGTTCGTATCCATTTAACCAACGGAAACTACCATTGCGGGACCAGGTTTCGCCATTAAAAGAAAGAACAGTCGTACTACCAGGATCAGAATCCGTAAATATACTTACTTTCAGTTTATCTTTGTCCTCCCAACTTTCACCATCTCCTAATGTATTGACACGAGTCTGCATACCTCCAACAGAGAAAGTGGCATTGATTTCCTGCCCTTTCAGCGTAGGAGCTATATCTTCATTTTGCGTACATGCTGTAAAGCCCATAGTGATAAGGCCCATTACCGCATAGGAAATTCTTTGTTTTATCGTCTTCATAATCTTCAGTTTTTTATTGTTAGTGAGTTAGTGAGCGGCCAAGCTCACTAACCCTGTATTCCCTATTTTCAGTACCTTATTTATCATTACAAAGCTATATCTGCGTCTAAATCACCTGAATCACCATTTTCCCAAGGAAATATATTAGCATCTTCTATAGTAATCCCCGTATTTTTAACAGTTATGTTGTATGTATATTTTTTGCCACCTTCAAATTGTCCATGGGTGGATGGTGTTATAGGGGTTGTGTATTTTACTTCGCTATCATTCAACAACAAGTAAATCTCTATATCCATCTTATTGCTTTCAAGGTTTTGCGGCAACATGATATAAGCAAAACTTTCTTCGCTTTCAAAAGGTACATCAACAAAATTACGCTCAATAGACCTTCTGTCACCAACAGTTTCAACCAAACCTGTTCTTGTGTCAAATTTACCGCTTGTAAATATTCCTTTCAACTCTAAGCGATTGAATTTATAATTGTTATATTTGGCACCCTGCCCTGGTTTAATTTTGAATTCAACCAAACTCATACAATGCTTAAAGCGATGTTCGATATCTGTAAAATTCACAATTGGAGATGCTTTGCTTGCAGTAGCTCCTGAGGCAAAAAGTACATCAGCCATACAAGGTTGGTTTGCTTTTACCTCAGCCATATTCCAATCCATTTTACCATCAGTTAAGGATTCGCTATAAGGATAGTATGCACTAAATGTTGTCTCTTTGTTGTCCTTGAAATAGATGATGTTGTTATTGTCAGCAGCTTCAAAAGTACCATCCCCATTTGTTGTTACATACTTTTTGTTGTCTCCTGTTGTATTGCCTGTTGATGTGACATTTACGCCAATAGCATCGCCTGCTGTCCAACTGTTGTTGTCTGCAGTTCCACGGGTTTTGATATTGTTGGAAATATCCGCCTGTACGGTAGCAGCAACAGGACCATTGTTGCCGATACCGTCTTCTTCGTTAGCGCAAGCTGCAAACAGCAATGCTGCGGCAGCGATGTATATGATTTTAAACTTCTTCATAAACGTTATATTTTAAGAGTTGTTATTGTGCTATATGTTCATTATTGTCTCCTGCCTCTGTCCAAGACTTAATGGTTCCAGAAATATCTACGGCAGAACGACTCAATTTTACTACTGTATAGTGGTATCTTTTGCCACCCTCAAGTTTTACAGGCATTGTCCATACAAAAGGAGCGTCGTAACCATTCTTGAGGTCAAACTCTATCACTCGGCTTGCTTCTTCTGTAGGGAGCAGGATTGCCTCATACAGCTTGCCAGCTTCGGTAGTTTTCATCGTGATGTCCGCAGGAGTTTCTTCACCAGAGATAGTTCCATCCACAAGATTGAAAGTGGCTTTGGTATTCTGACCTTTCACTGTCACAGTCATTTTCTTAAGGTCTTCTTGCGTGAGACCGTTACCTGGTTGAACATCCAAAATAAGATTGCTTAACTTATGGAAGAACTTCAAGTCAACCTGTGGCGTAGCTTTGTTGCAGCCTTCTGTCTTGGCATACATGAAGTCGATAGTTTCTTGTTTCGTTTGGTCTGTTACATCAAGTGCAACCTTGTAGTCATTGACAGTGGTCTGTGGATAGTAAGAATAGAAATCCACATTTCCATCTATCGGAAAGAAAACAGTCTTACCACCAGAAACAGGTGAAAAGGCTATACTTCCATTTGACTGATAGCAAACATTGTCAACACCCTCTTTGATTACATCCGCAGAGAGTGTCTTGCCAGCTTCTGTCATGAAGATACCAATCTTGTCACCATCAGCCCAAGCTACACCAGCAGCACGGGTGTTTACGCTGATACCACCAGTAAACTGCACGGCTACCTTATCGTTCTGGGTAGAAGGTGCGATATCTTCTGTACTGCATGAAACCATTGCACCTGCCAAGAGTGCAAGGGCAAAAAACTTCGTCATCTTTTTCATCTTATCAATATTTTAAAAGTTATTATTATTATTTGATTTCTACTTCATTGTTGAGGTTCGTCCAACCGTTGATGGTAGCTTCCAGATTCATCTTTGGCTGCATTTGGTTGTAGTTGAGTCGCAACTCATACTTTCCTCCAACCTTCATCGCAGGGGCGGTGATGTCATACTCTTGCAAGGTCCCGTTAGGAAGCAAGAGGCGGAGATAAACATGAGAGGCGGAACTTCCCTGTATGGTCGGCATCAGTCGGATGACTTCCGATTTCAGGGTTGATTCCGTAGCCAAGATAGTAGGGAGTTCCACTTCCGTTGGCTCTATGCTCGGCAAACCGTATTCTCCATCACTGTTCTTCTGTGTAGGGAACAGACACCAGGCTGCATCTAATGCCTTGCCACTCATTTCTGTACCTTTAGGTACATTCTCTATGATGATGGTCAGTTCGGCAAGCACGCTTTTAACAGGATTCTGTACCACATAGTTGCCTTCCTTGTTGTCAATCCTCACGTCGGTCACTCCGAAATAAGCATTATGGTTCACATCATTAGGATTGGTCAAGCCTATCTGGATATTGTTCCAATTAGTCAAAGCCCTGGTCTGGTCAGTGGTGAAGAATGGCTCTATGAGATTGGTAATAGCCAATATCTGATAATGCCCTTCAGGAAGAGCGAAGCGTTGGCTTGCCGCCTCCTGCGCACTGCCATAATGTTTTTCCTCTACTAATGAACCGTCATCGGCATTGAATATCCAGAGTTTCACGTCCTTCACTTCCGTACCTTGGTCGGCTTCATCCGCCCAAGTGAGCGATACTGACAAACCACCCTCATCCTCACCGTCATGAACATTATGGTCGCAACTTGCCAACAGGCATGGGACGCATAACAGCACCCATAACCAAATATTAAATCTTCTTTTTGCTTTCATTTTCTATCTTGTTTTATGGGTTACTGATGATTGTCTTTAGTCTCTACTCGGCGAGCCTTATCCGCATCTTGGGTGTCATCGCTACCATTTCCTATGGCAGTAATGCGACTTGCCTCTATGCCATTCTTCACAAGCCAAGTTTTTACGGCTTCTGCACGCTGGCGAGATATACGTTTATTGACAGCCACGCTGCCTTTTGTGTCACACCAACCTGTTACCGTCACCTTCATCTCCGGATTCTCCTTCAATGTATGTAGGATACCATTCAGCTTCGACAGTTCGCTCTGCTTGATGCCGATACTGTCGAATGCGAAGTAAACGACAGGGAATGTCACCTTTGCGGATTCTTTTATGTTTTGTTCAACAACTTTTGTTTCTGCCTTATCCACAGTTTCTTTCAGATTGACCTCCTCCGAAGAAGTTGGTTCCTGTTGTAGAACTTCCTTTTGTGGAACTGATGGAGTTTCTGCTATCTTGTTCTTCTTTTTAGAGAGGTATATCCCCAATCTTACTCCACTTTCCCAAACAAAGTTGTTCTTATGCAGATGTTCTGGCATTCCGTCCATACGTTCGCCAGTAAGACGAGTCAAACCGGAATAGATGCCCAATTTCAGGCATGAGGTCAGTTGATAACCAACCTGCAAGTCTGCACCATAACCCAAATGCCATTTGGTAGAACTTTTCATCACCTTGGCATCATCGGCTATAGTATGGATATCAGCCTTGGTACTTACTGCATATATATGAGGTGAAACAGCCAAATCCCATCGGCTGTTAGCTGTTTGATGGAACAGTCCAAGGAGATGAACGTTCACTCTTGCCCCATATTGTCCCATTCTGACATGGCTTTTTAGATTGGCATATTCCCAACTGTCCATGCCTAAGACACCTGCCTTGTAAAGCACGCCGTCGCTACCCAACCAATAGTTACGTTCTACGCAACAGTCTTGTGCAGACAAGTTCATTTCTCCGTACTTGGCAGATAACTCTGCCGAGAAAATGGAGTTGAAACGATAGCCACCATATAAGCCAGCAGCCCAACCGAGGTGAGTCTTGTCGTGTCCGAAACTTGAGAAAGTAGAAAAACCGAAAGGCATTCCACCCTCAATACCGACGTACCAGCCATGCGAAACAGTCTTTCCATCTTCTTTTACTTCCGCTTTCGCAAAAGAAAAAGGAAGAATAAAAGCAAGTGCTGCGACCAGTAATCGATTTTTTGTTGTCAAATAATTTATCATATCATTCATTTATTTTTTATCGTAAAAGTAAGGAACTATTTCCAATTACAGGACAAGTATTCACCACAAAGCCAATTCATCCATTCTTGCCGAAACTCACTCCAGAAAATACAAGAGGTTTGTCAGCAAGATAAATATGGATGCCAACAGCAAAAAGATATAAAAGCGTTCTCTCTTGATGAAGTCACGAAAGCTATAGCGAGCCTTCCAATGATTCTCAAGATACATTCTGTACTCATGTATCATGGCATATCCGAAGATAATACATGATATGAGTACAAACACCCCGATGATGATCAGGGCTAATTCAATCCTTGGCATTGTTTCTATTACTTCTTTCATGTTGCAAATATAGTGTTTTTCCACGAAAGAAGGTGCAGTTTTTCACTGTACAAGTGTCGCATTCCTATCAAAAAGGTGTCGCATTCGTAGGAATGCGACACCTTTTTGGCTGTTTTTCGATAAAAAAATTGCTTTTTCTTTGGTATTTTACAAAATGATGGTTATGCTCAATTTGAGTCATTTTGTGCTGCATTTGTAGAGTGGAAGTCTCTCCATTCTGTAGGAGAACAGCCTTCTTTTGTCTTGAAGATTCGGTAAAGATGAGTGCGACAAGAGAATCCCCAACTTTTTCAGTAATATTTCCCGAAATCTCTTGCTGATATGAAAATAAAACCGTAACTTTGCGGAAAAGTCATTATAAAGACAGATTAGGAATTATGGTAGAGACAAACGATAGAAGATTGCCAGTAGGCATCCAGTCTTTCGAGAAAATCAGAAAGGATGGATACCTTTATGTTGACAAGACAGATATTATCTGGCAACTTGCCAACAGAAATAAAACGTATAATTACCTGAGCCGCCCACGCCGCTTTGGTAAATCAGTGCTGGTCGATACGCTCGAAGCCTACTTCATGGGTAAGAAGGAACTCTTCGAGGGCTTGAAGATTATGCAGCTGGAGACGGAATGGGTGAAGCGCCCTGTCATCAGACTCGATATGAGTCGTGCCGGTGCAGAGCCGGAAACATTGCGCTCTTATCTCGACATCACTTTCGACAGATTAGAGAAGGAATATGGCATTACACCTAAACCTACAGCCCAGCTTGCCGACCGCTTCAATGCAATAATCGTTGGTTCGTATGAGCAAACTGGCCAACAGGTTGCCATTCTCATCGACGAATACGATTCTCCATTGCAGCATTCCTGGAAAACTCCTCACCACGAAGCATGTACCTCTATTTATAGAGAGGTTTTTGCCATTCTCAAGGCAGATGATAAATACGAGAAGTTTGTCTTCATCACCGGCATCACCAAGTTTACGCAAATCTCTCTCTTCTCTGTACTCAACAATCTGACCAACATCAGCTTTGAGCCGGAATATGCAGCCATCTGTGGTATTACGAAAGAAGAGGTGCTACGCGATTTTAAGCCGGAAATCAACAAATTGGCAGAATACGAAGACTGGTCATTCGATGAAGCTGTAGCACAACTGACGGCATATTATGACGGCTATCATTTCAGTCGCCGCAATATGGTGGATGTGTTCAATCCGTTCAGTCTCATCAATGCCTTGGCAGATTCTGACTTGAAGAACTACTGGGCATCATCGGGCGCAACCTCTCTGTTGCCTAAGTTTGTGGATGATATGGAACTCAAATTGGGTAATTTTGATCCGTGCACCATTCTTCGCCAAACCATAGAGACATCGGATGTGACAGGTGGAGGAGCAGAACTGTTCCTCTATCAGTCTGGTTATCTTACCATTAAGGATTACCAGATGGGAGTTTATATTTTAGGATTTCCTAATTCTGAAGTAAGGCAAGCACTTTACGAGACGGTGTTACCGGCACTTACGCTGCGAAGCAATGGTGATATCCAATCTACCCAGTCTGGTCTGTTTCTTGCACTTCAGCTTGGCAATCTTCCCGAAGCCATGAAATGCCTGAAGGCACTCATTGCGGACGTGCCTTATAGCAACAAGAAGCTTGCCAGCATGGATATGGAGGAGCGCTACCGACTGATTCTGAGCACTATCTTCAATGCCATTGGCTGCCGGGTGGAAGTAGAAAAGATGATAGCTACAGGCAGGATTGACATGGTGGTAGAAACCACTAACTTCATCTATGTGCTGGAGTTGAAACTGAGCAACAACGGTGGTGTGGATGCTGCCACGGAGCAGATGAAAGCCAAGCAGTATGCCGAACCTTTCAAGGCTGATAAGCGCAAGGTGATTGCCCTTGCCATAGAACTGGATGATATGGGAAAGGGACTGGTTGACTGGAAGGAAGTATAATAGTGCAAAAAGGGTCTATACGCCACCTGTTCTTCGTGGCATATAGACCCTTGTCGTTTAATGTTCGTTGCGGACGGAACTTTTCCGCCCGCAACAGCTTACTGCTTCCTCAAGGTAGGCAATGCTCCTTTAAGTTCGTAACGCCACTTTGAGCCTGCGTTCTGCAAGGCGCGGTTCATGGCATCAACGGCATTCTGCCAGGTAACGTAAGTGCCGTCCACCTTCGTAGATTCGGGGGCGGTCTTATAGCCTCGTTCCTGATTGTTCTTCCAGTAGCAGGCGGTCACGGTGGTGTAGTTATCTCCCAACAAGCCGAAGATATGTACATTGCCGGTGCTACTACCTGTACTGGTTACGTTGCCCGTGGCATAGCAGGCACGAACGCCTTTTCCTCCGTTCATTCCCACCAGACCGCCGCCAGAGATATTCTTTTTGGGGGCTATTTCTATGATCACGTTGCCCGTGGCATAGCAAGCGGTCAGGGTGGCACTCGAATTCGTCTGACCTGCCACGCCGCCGACATCGACCGTTCCATTCACTGTGGCAGAGGAGCTGCATCCGGTGATGGAACCGCCTATTTGAACACCCACCACACCGCCGACATACACCGTGCCGCTGACGCTGCCCGACACCGAGCAGTTTTCAATGGTGCCATCGCTATATCCTGCCACACCGCCGGCAAAGCCCGAACTGCGATTGCTTGTTATCTGTACGTCCTCCATCATCACGTTCTTCACCGTACCGGCATAACCGATAGAGCCGAACAGACCCACAAATTGGTCATTTGTCGTAACGGTCAGCCCCTTGATGGTATGACCGCCACCGTCGAAGGTGCCAGTGTATTTGTTGCTGTAGCCTGTGCCTATCGGCGTCCATTCTTTGCCCGTCAGGTCAATGTCTTTGTCGAGGGTAATGTTAATGTCGGTCTTACCTCCGTTCACTAATTCGGCTACATTCATCAGGCCATCGGCGGAGGTCACGGTGTAGCTGCCGTCGCTCTCTATGGTATAGCCCAGGTCTTTTGCCGCTGCGAGGGAGACGGTGTAGGTATATTCACCGCCCGCCTGCCAGTCGGTAGCATTCTTCATCTTATAAACGAAGGTCTTGCCGTTAGTGAAGGTGCAGACGATGAAGGTCGTGCCAGCTGCCACACTTTGCGGGGCTACGATGGCGGTGTAGGTGTTGCTACCCTTGTCATACGGGGTGATTATATCCGGGTTGTCGCCTTCGGTGGAGAGACCCGTCAGCTGCACGGATGCCAGCCCCTCGGTGTAGTCCGTCAGAATGATGGTCACCCGCGCCGTGCGGTGGGTGAAGCGAAGCGTGGGGCTACCGTAGGTCACCGTCTGTCCGTCGGCTACGATGAGGTCGCTGCCCTCAAAGTCTTTCTGGGTACTTTGGTTGGCTTTTACCTTTACCGCAGGTGGGGTTGTCTTGCCAGCGGTGTAGGGCCACCACGCTGTGACGGTGATGTCGTTGTGGTTGGTCCAGTAGTACGGGTCGGTGGAGGTCAGCGTGGCGCTTGTGTTGTCGACGGTGGAGGGCGTCACGTCGTATGCCTTCACCTTGCCGTCCATCAGGACTGCCACGCTCTGCACACCCTCCCAATTGCCGTCCACCGGGGCACGGGTGCCGGCGGTGGCTATCGCGGCGGGGTTCAGCCCCGTGGCGGTGAAGACGATGGGTGTGCCTTCCGCCCCTTCAGGCAGGAAGCCTGCTTCGTCCTGTGTGCAGGCGCCCAGTAAGAGGGCGAGCGCTGCAAGTGCAAAAAATCTTATCCTCATAATATCTGTTATTTTATTACTCTGGTTCTTTCCATTGCGGGCGTAACTTTTCCGCCCGCAACGGTTTACTGCTTCTTCAAGGTAGGCAATGTTCCGTTAAGTTCGTAACGCCACTTTGAACCAGCGTTCTGCAAAGCGGTGTTCATGGCATCAACGGCGTTCTTCCAGGTAACGACAGAGCCGTCCACCTTCGTGACTTTGGTGCTTTCCCTATTGTAGCCGATACCTTGTTCATGATTGTTCTTCCAATAGCAGGCGGTCAAGGTAATGTAGTTATCTCCCAAAAAGCCGCCGATATGTACATAGCCAGTGCTACTACCCGTACTGGTTACGTTGCCCGTGGCATAGCAGGAAAGGAGGCTTATTCCGTCGTTGAATCCTACCAGACCGCCGCCAGAGATATTCTCTGTGCGGTCTATTTCTATGATCACGTTGCCTGTGGCATAGCAAGCGGTCAAGGTGGCACCAAAAATCGTCTGACCTGCCACGCCGCCGACCTGGACCATTCCCTTCACTGTGGCAGAGGAACTGCATCCGGTGATGGGACGGTCCCTTTGAACACCCACCACACCGCCGACGCTCACCGTGCCGCTAATGCTGCCCGACACCGAGCAGTTTTCAATGGTGCCCCAGCTATATCCTGCCACGCCGCCGGCATAACCCAACCTGTGATTGCATGTTATCTGTATGCCCTCCATCACCACATTCTTCACCGTAGCGGCGCCATTATTGAAATTACCGAGATAGCCGAACAGACCCGCATATTTGTCATTTGTCGTAACGGTCAGCCCCGTGATGGTATGGCCGCCACCGTCGAAGGTGCCGGTGTATGAGTTGTCGTAGTCTGTGCCTATCGGCGTCCAGCCTTTGCCGGTGAGGTCAATGTCGGCGGTGAGGGTAATGTTTATGTCGGTCTTACCTCCGTTCACTAATTCGGCTACATTCATCAGGCCGTCGGCGTTATAGACCGTGTAGGTATTGGTGTTGCTGTCGTAGATGTAGCCCAAATCCTCGGCCTCGCCACTCTCGCCGCCGCCGTCAGCCCAGCTGCCGATGGTGCAGCCCTCTAACGTCAGGCCGGTGGTGTTCACCTTAACGGTATATTTATAGCGGCTGCCCGCTTCTAATACGACGTTGTTCTGCGGACGGAAGTAGAAGGTGCCGCCGCCGAGTTTCACCTTGACGAACGGCTTGCCTGCCGCAACGGTCTGCGGGGCGGTCAGTGCCTCGTAGGTGTTGCCGCTTGCGTTGTAGGTCTTGATGGCAGTCGGGTTGCCGTTATCGGCGGACAGGCTCACGAGGCTCACCATGGCACCAGCGACGCTCGTGAATCCCGTGCCGGGCTTCAGTTCGATTGTCACGCGTGCCGTGCGGTGGGTAAATTCAAGTGTCGGATTGTTAAATTCCACCTTCCGGTTCTCTGCAGAGATGAAGTCGCTGTTCTGGAAGTCAGCCAGTTTGCTTTGGTCTTCTGCCACCTTCACGGCAGGCATCTGTGTGATGTCGGCATTGTCGAAGGGCCACCATGCCGATACGGTAATCGGGTCGCGGCTGGTCCAGTAGTACGGGTCGTTCTTACGTGAAAGCGTGGCACTCTTGAAATCGGTAGATGCCGTTACGGTGTATTCCTTTACCGCATCGCCCATCTTGAGTGCCACGGAAGTGACGCCCTGCCAGTCGCCGTCCACAGCGGCACGGGTTGATGGGGCTGCCTGCGGCGTTGCCTCCACGGACAGTCCGGTGGCATGGATGACTACGGGGTATTCACCTTCGGACAGCCGGCTATCGTCAGCCAGTTCGTCCTGTGTGCAGGCGGCGAGGGCGAACAGCAACGCGGTGGCTGCGGGGATAAATAATCTATGCCTCATAATTCTTCATTCTAATCAATTAATTATTAATATCTTACAGGTCAGCATCCACTTCTCCGCCGTCTATATCGTTCCACTTTGCAATGGTGGCTTCGCTGACTTCAAGGACTTTGTTGCGTACCTTGACGGTATAGGTATAGTTGTTGCCCGCCTGCAGTGCGCCTTCGGGCATGGTGAGTGTGGCATGATATTCCTGACCTTTGTAATTCACAACCAACGGCAGGGATGCAACTGTCTGCGGGAAGAGGATGATCGATGACGTGAGATTGCCGTCTGCCAGATTCATGGCCAGTTCTCCGGTCTGTGCCCCGTTGTCTGCGGTGGCAAGACCGTCGGCCGTGTTGAACGTACCAGTGAGTAACAATCCGTCCAGCGTGTAACGTTTAGGCTTGACCACGCTGAAATCCACGCCGTCGCCCGCCTCGAAGGTAAGGGTTATCTGGCTCATGCGGTGGTGGAAGGAGTTGTTTTCACCGCCTTTGCCGGTTTTGTCGGTGAAGCTCACCACCGGGCTGTGTTTGTCTCCCGTAGCTCCTGAAGCAAAGAGGAAGTCGATGGCAGGCTGGTTTTGCTGCGCCGTGGCATCGGTCGTGGCTGTGAGGATGCCTCCCGCCGCGTTGTACGGATAGTAGGCGCGGAAAGTATGGGGCTTTGCATCTTCGATATAGATGATCTTTCCTTCTGCCTCAAATTTCCCGTTCTTCAGGATGAAAGGCACGTTGCCGTACTGGGTATCGTTGTCGATGTCGGTGATGCCGATACGGTCACCGTTGTCCCAAGTGGTTCCGCTGGCACGGGTGTTTACGCTGATACCACCAGTAAACTGCACGGCTACCTTACCATTTGCTGTTGTAGGAGTTGTATCTTCTGTACTGCATGAAACCATTGCACCTGCTAAGAGTGCAAGGGCGAAAAACTTCGTCATCTTTTTCATATTATCAATATTTTAAAAGTTATTATTATTATTTGGTTTCTACTTCATTGTTGAGGTTCGTCCAACCGTTGATGGTAGCATCCAGATTCATCTTCGGCTGCATTTCTTCGTACTTGAACCTTAGCTCATACTTTCCTCCTACATTCATCTTAGGAGCAGTGATGTCAAACTCTTGCAAGGTCCCGGTAGGCAGCAGCAGGCGGAGATAGATATGAGAGGATGAGCTTCCCTGTATGGTCGGCATCAGTCGGATGACTTCCGATTTCAGGGTTGATTCCGTAGCCAGGAGGGTAGGGAGTTCCACTTCCGTTGGCTCTATGCTCGGCAAACCGTAGTCTCCATCACTGTTCTTCTGTGTAGGGAACAGACTCCAGGCTGCATCTAAAGCCTTGCCACTCATCTCTGTACCTTTCGGTATGTTCTCGATGATGATGGTCAGTTCGGCAAGCACGCTCCTGATAGGATTCTGCACCACATAGTTGCCTTCCTTGTTGTCTATCTTCACGTCGGTCACTCCGAAATAGGCATTGTTCCTTACATCCTTGGGATTGGTCAAACCTATCAGAATATTGTTCCAGTTGGTCAAAGCCCGGGTCTGTTCGTTGATAAAGAACGGTTCTGTAAGGTTGGTGGTAGTCAGGATGCGATAGGTTCCTTCTGGGAGTTGGAAGCGTTGGCTTGCCACCTCCTGCGCACTGCCATAATGTTTTTCCTCTACAAGCGAACCATCATCGGCATTGAATATCCAGAGTTTCACATCCTTCACTTCCGTACCTTGGTCGGCTTCATCAGACCAAGTGAGCGATACCGACAAGCCGCTTTCTTTCTCATCAGAATGAACATCATGGTCGCAACTTGCCAACAGGCATGGGACGCATAACAGCACCCATAACCAAATATTAAATCTTCTTTTTGCTTTCATTTTCTATCCGTGTTTTATGGGTTACTTATGATTGTCTTTAGTCTCTACTCGGCGAGCCTTATCCGCATCTTGGGTGTCATCGCTGCCATTTCCTATGGCAGTAATGCGACTTGCCTCTATGCCATTCTTCACAAGCCAAGCTTTTACGGCTTCTGCACGCTGGCGAGATATACGTTTATTGACAGCCACGCTGCCTTTTGTGTCACACCAACCTGTTACCGTCACCTTCATGTTCGGATTCTCTTTCAATGTATGTAGGATACCATTCAGCTTCGACAGCTCGTTCTGCTTGATGCCGATACTGTTGAATGCGAAGTAAACGACAGGGAATGTCACCTTTGCAGATTCTTTTATGTCTTGTTCAGCAACTTTTGTTTCTGCCTTATCCACTGTTTCTTTCTGATTGACATTCTCCGAAGAAGTTGGTTCCTGTTGTAGAACCTCCTTTTGTGGAACTGATGGAGTTTCTGCTACCTTGTTCTTCTTTTTAGAGAGGTTTATCCCCAATCTCACTCCACTTTCCCAAACAAAGTTGTTCTTATGCAGATGTTCTGGCATTCCGTCCATACGTTCGCCAGTAAGACGGGTCAAACCGGAATAGATGCCCAATTTCAGACATGAGGTCAGTTGATAACCCACCTGCAAGTCTGCACCATAACCCAAATGCCAGTTGGTAGAACCTTTCATTACCTTGGCATCATCGGCTATAGTCTGGATATCAGCCTTGGTCGTTACAGCATATATATGAGGTGAAACTGCCAAATCCCATCGGCTGTTAGCTGTTTGATGGAACAGTCCAAGGAGATGAACGTTCACTCTTGCCCCATATCTGCCCATTCTGACATGGCTTTTCAGATTGGCATATTCCCAACTGTCCATGCCCAGGACACCTGCGTTGTAAAGCACACCGTCGCTACCCAACCAATAGTTACGTTCTACGCAGCAGTCTTGTGCCGACAAGTTCATCTCTCCATACTTGGCAGATAACTCTGCCGAGAATATGGAGTTGAAACGATAGCCCCCATATAAGCCAGCAGCCCAACCGAGGTGCGTCTTGTCATGTCCGAAACTTGAGAAAGTAGAGAAACCGAAAGGCATTCCACCCTCAATACCGACGTACCAGCCATGCGAAGTTGCCTTTCCATCTTCTTTTACTTCCGCTTTCGCAAAAGAAAATGGAAGAATAAATGCAAGCATTGCGACCAGTAATCGATTTTTTGTTGTCAAATAATTTATCATATCACTCATTTATTTTTTATCGTAAAAGTAAGGAACTATTTCCAATTACAGGACAAGTATCCACCACAAAGCCAATTCATCCATTCTTGCCGAAACTCACTCCAGAAAATACAAGAGGTTTGTCAGCAAGATAAATATGGATGCCAACAGCAAAAAGATATAAAAGCGTTCTCTCTTGATGAAGTCACGAAAGCTATAGCGAGCCTTCCAATGATTCTCAAGATATATTCTGTACTCATGTATCATGGCATATCCGAAGATAATACATGATATGAGTACAAACACCCCGATGATGATCAGGGCTAATTCAATCCTTGGCATTGTTTCTATTACTTCTTTCATGTTGCAAATATAGTGTTTTTCCACGAAGGAAGGTACATTTTTTCCCTGTTCATGTGTCGCATTCCTATCAAAAAGGTGTCGCATTCGTAGGAATGCGACACCTTTTTGGCTGTTTTTCGATAAAAAAATTGCTTTTTCTTTGGTATTTTACAAAATGATGGTTATGCTCAATTTGAGTCATTTTGTGCTGCATTTGTAGAATGGAAGTCTCTCCATTCTGTAGGAGAACAGTCTTCTTTTGTCTTGAAGATTCGGTAAAGATGAGTGCGACAAGAGAATCCACACTCGGCTGAAATGATGTCGTTGCTATAATCCGGATATTCCAACATCATCTTTTTTGCAGCGTTGAGACGTATCTCGCTGAGCCATATTCGGAAGCTAGAGTGCAGGCATTGATCGAAAAACAGGCTCAATTCGTTCTTTGATATACAAAGTGTACGAGAAAGCGTCAACATGTTCACATTACAATCCTTATAGCCCAAATCCATACACCATTGGTCAAGACTGTTTTGGATAAAGTTTCTGCGTTCTTCAGATAATTGCTGTAAAGGTTTTTCCCCATTCGCCCCCCCCACATCGTTGAATGTTCTCTTCTTTATCCAATAGCTCTTCTGTTGGAATATAACTGCTGCCGAGAGCGATAAACGTAAGGTTGAAGAACAACAAGGCAAGCAATACGGTAGGACCTACTATATATAATAAGGTTGTAGAAAAGGTGGCAACTGGCATAGCAAGAACTGCGAGCCATAGAATGATTACACTTGCACGCGAATATCTTACGTAAGGCAACAAGTCTGTTGCCGCCATTGGCTCCAACATATTTTTACGCCTAATCATCTCCTGAATAATCATGTATATGCAATAGAAAACACTTACGCAAAACAGTGTCAGCATCAGATAAAGCCCTTCTCTGATATACAGGCTATGATGAAGACTGATACCCACGCAAAAGACCACAATGATGGCAGCATAAATGCCACTGCACATCAATATCATTTTTCTGAGGTTGGAACTTGTGGTCTCTATGTTGTAGATTCCCATGGAGATAAGTGAAAAACATGGGGTATAAATGAGGATGTTGACGACCGCTCCTAAATTATCGTGCATAGCACGGAACCCGAAAGTCATCTGCAGCACATATTGTATCGCCAGTCCTATCAGGGCAGCAACGATCATCCATCGAGAACGCTCATACCGCTTGTTCTCCCATCTTACATGCAGATGAGAGAGTGCCACGATGAAGGCATTGATGAGCATGAATATGAAGCATGCAAACTGAAATAGAAATAATGAATCCATACGCTTCTTATCTTTTGTTTACTTTCTTGTATTTTTGACATCTTTCTTTGCCATACATTATTATAAAATAAGTAAATACGCTTGCAAAAGTACGATAATAATTTCAGAAAAAAGAACAATAGCCTCAAAATCTTTTACTGAAAGAAGATTAACAGAAGAGGGTGTGTCATGGACTGATGACACACCCTCTTTCATGTTTATTATACAAGCCTATTTATCTTATGAAAGGCGTACTACTATTCAAGTATTACAAGAGAGAATTGAACTTCTCCTGAAGGGTAGCCTTAGAAGCTGCACCCACAAACTTGTCAACCAACTCACCACCTTTGAAGAACAAGATAGTAGGGATATTGCGAACACCGAATTCCATGGCAATGTCATCATTCTCCTCAACATCACACTTACCTACTACCAACTTGCCATCATACTCGTTGGCGAGTTCAGAAACAATAGGAGCAATCTGGCGGCAAGGACCGCACCATGTTGCCCACAAATCTACTACCAATGGGAGCTCACCATTCTTGTAGCTCTCAAAATTGTCATTTGTAATTGTTACTTCCATTTTATTCTATATTAATATTATTATAAATATGATATGTCTTACTGCAAACCGTATGCCAATTTTATTAATTGATATGGTATGACATTTTAGGATGCGCCTCAATATATTGTATCAGTTCCTTGCCCACATTGACAGTCTTATCTTGCGCCCGGAACATGATGAAGGTATTGCTCTCCACATCATGTATCTGAAAATACAATTGAGTTTTCCCTGCCAGATCATCTTTCAACATCGTATTGAAATCATTGATAACTGTATCATCAACGATATCACTATCCAGCGTAATCGTCAATTTCTCGATACGGTTTTCTTTAATCGTCTGCATGTAATCAATACTGCTGATCTTGAATTCCAGATAATTACTATTGGCATATCTTGGAGCGCATTTTGCAGTAACATAGACTGTACTTCCTTCTACAAGCATACCACGCCATTGTCCCCAATCTTCACCAAAGAGAGCCAATTCTCCGGAGCCCTCAAAATCTTCCAGTGTTACAAATCCACAAGGCTTGCCAGTTTTGGTAAACGTTGATCTCAGCGCAGTAACGATACCGCCAAAGACAATTTCAGCCTTTTTGGACAAGGCCTCCTTGTCGCCCAATTCTGTACAATGCGTATTGCACATCGAATGGAGAACGATACTATAATCATCCAGCGGATGAGCAGACAGATAAATACCTACCAGTTCACGTTCCTTATTCAATTTCTCGATCGTGCTCCATGGCTCTCCCTTAGGAATAGGAGGAGTTGCAATTTCTACCGCTTCCTCTCCACCGAAGAGAGAAGTCACAGCTTCCTGCTGTTCACGCTGGTAGAGCTGTCCATACTTCACCAAAGTATCCAGGAAGACATTTCCCTTGGAATCCTTGGCAAAGAAATCCTCTCTTGGGATTCCGAAACTGTCGAAGCCACCACTCAGCGCAAGACTTTCAAAAGCCTTACGATTCACATTAGAGAAATCTACTCTTTGGGCAAAATCGAAGATATCTTTATAGGCACCATTCTTCTCACGCTCTGCCACAATGGCATCAGCCGCTGGAGCACCCATACCCTTGATGGCAGAAAGACCGAAACGGATCTCACCATGCTCGTTCACACCAAATGCACGGTAACTCTCATTGACATCCGGACCCAACGTCTTGATATTCATAGACTGGCATTCTTCCATCAACTTCGTAATCTCAGTAATCTGAGAAAAACGGCGAGTCATAAGCGCAGCCATATATTCGGCAGGATAATGCGCCTTCATATATGCCGTCTGGTAAGCCACCCAGGAATAACAGGTTGCATGCGATTTGTTGAAAGCATAGGAAGCAAACTTTTCCCAGTCGCCCCAAATTTTCTCAAGAATGGCAGGATCATGACCATTTTCCTGACCTTGCTTGATGAACTTAGGCTTCATCGCATCTACAATATCCTTCTTCTTCTTACCCATCGCCTTACGCAAGGCATCAGACTCACCACGAGTAAAGTTGGCAAGCTGACGGGAAAGAAGCATCACCTGCTCCTGATAGACCGTGATACCATACGTATCCTTCAGATACTTTTCCATACATGGAATATCATACCTGATTTCTTCCTGTCCGTTCTTTCGGGCAATAAAAGATGGGATATAATCCATAGGTCCCGGACGATAGAGCGCATTCATCGCAATCAAGTCTTCAAAGACCGTAGGCTTCAACTCGCGCAGATACTTCTGCATACCAGGCGACTCAAACTGGAAAGTACCAATGGTCTGACCACGCTGATAGAGTTCATAAGTCAGCGCATCATCAATCGGTATTGTATCCAAATCAACATCTTCACCTAATGTCTGCTTTACTACCTTGCAGGCCTCCTTCAACTCGGAAAGTGTCTTCAGACCCAAGAAGTCCATCTTGATCAAACCGGTAGATTCAATCACGTGGCCATCATATTGGGTAACGGCAGTCTTCAGTCCAGGGAAATCCGGGTCATCAGCAGTTGAAACCGGCACCCAATTACTAATCGGGTCTCGACAGATAATGAATCCACAAGCATGAATACCTGTACCTCGTATCGTACCTTCAAGCATTTTGGCATACTTGATGGTATTGCTTTCACGAGGATCAGTAGAAAACTCCGCATCCCTCAATGCCGGCGTATATTTGATGGCATTGGTCAAGTTCATCTTAGCTCCATCAGGCAATCGGTCTGGGATAGCCTTACAGAGTGCATTTGCCTTATCCAGAGGAAGTTTCTCTACACGGGCAACATCCTTGATAGAATTCTTGGTTGCCATACTACCATAAGTGATAATATGCGCACAATTCTCATGCCCATACTTATCCATCACCCATCGGAGCACTTTTCCACGACCATCATCATCAAAGTCGGTATCAATATCAGGAAGATTGACACGGTCTGGATTCAAGAAACGCTCAAACAGCAAGTCATATTTCAATGGGTCTATCTTGGTAATACCCAAACAGTAAGCTACCACAGAACCTGCGGCAGAACCACGACCCGGACCTACAACAACCCCCAATTCTTCACGTGCTGCACGAATAAAGTCGGACACAATCAAGAAGTAACCAGGGAAACCCATCGTCTTCATGACATGCAACTCAAAGTTGACATGCTCATCGACATTTTCCGGCAAAGGATCACCATATAATTTCTTGGCACCCTCGTAAGCAAGGTGCTTCAGATATTCCGCCTCAAACTTAATACGGTATATTTTGTCGTAACCGCCCAAGCGGTCTATCACTTTCTGTCCTTCTTCAGGCGGCAACTGGTTCTCCCCATTCTCATCAGAAGTAAATTCCTTGTAAAGGTCTTCTTCTGACACCTTCTCACGCAACTGTTCCTCGGTACCGAAAGTCTCCGGAATCGGGAAGAACGGCATGATAGGTCCATGGTCGATACTATAGATTTCCACCTTATTATATATATCGAGCGTATTGGACAAGGCTTCAGGAATATCAGAGAACACTTCATTCATCTCCTCCCGAGTCTTAAACCATTCCTGCTTAGAATATCGCATACGATTCGGATCATCCAGATCCTTACCTGTAGCAAGACAGAGCAAATGGTCGTGAGCCTCAGCTGTTTCCTTATCCTCAAAGTGACAGTCGTTGGTACAGATCAGTTTAATGCCATATTCCTTGGCAAATTCTATGAGCACCTTATTGGCACGCTGCTGCAATTCGTAGGTCTCACGATTGGCAAGGATACGTGGATCATCAGGCACTTTGTGGCGCTGCAATTCCAAATAGTAATCATCACCGAAAAGATGATGATACCATTCACAAGCCTCGCGTGCACCTTCGATATCACCATCCAGAATCTTCTTAGGAACCTCGCCAGCAATACAAGCCGAACAGACAATCAGATCCTCATGATATTTCTCCAAATCAGCACGATCCGTACGTGGGCGCATATAATATCCGTCCACCCATGAATTGCTGACTAATTTGATGAGGTTTTTGTAACCATTGTAATTCTTCGCCAAAACGATGAGGTGATAACCACTCATATCACCCCTGTTTTTATCACGATCCTCTTTTCTTCGATGGGCCACATACATCTCACAACCAATAATAGGCTTAAAAGGTTCCAGACCTTCTTTTTTTCTACCCTTATTGACTTTTCCGCAATAATCGGTCAGTTCCTTGATGCCAAACATGACACCATGATCGGTAACGGCCATACCCTTCATACCGTCCTTGATAGCCTTGTCAACAAGATGGGGAATCTTGGACTGACCATCAAGGATGGAATACTGTGTATGGACATGTAAATGTATGAAATCTTCCATTTTTTATACTAAAAAGCGAATTTTGAGTTCAAAGTTACTGCTAAAAGTTGACATAACCAAAAGAAATTGCGGAAAAATTTGCGAAAATGACAAAAATAATGTACCTTTGCAGTGATAAAAACTTAATCTCTCTGTAATGGGACAAAAAATAAAGAAACTAAAGAAGATTAGATTACACCGTGAAGGTACCGACCAGCTGATTTACGGTATCATTGCTATCATAGCAATTGCGGTGATATTGTGGAATGCCTTTGACAACAAAATACCATTTTGGTCTTTCTCTGTAGTCATGGGTGTTGTGTATTGCATCGTGCTTAACTTCTATCGTTGCCCTATACGTTACCTGAACGTAGAAGACACCGATAAATTAGTCGTGGCTCCTGCCGATGGCAAGATTGTAGTCATTGAAGAAGTTGACCACGCACCTTACTTCAATGATAAGCGCATGATGGTTTCCATCTTCATGAGCTTATGGAATGTGCATGCCAACTGGTTCCCTGTTGACGGCAAGGTGAAATTCGTGAAACACGTAGATGGCAATTATCACAAAGCGTGGCTTCCTAAGGCGAGCGAAGAAAACGAGCACTCCGATGTCATGATTACGACTCCTGATGGCGTGGATATATTATGCCGTCAGATTGCTGGTGCTGTGGCACGCCGTATCGTTACTTATGCCAAGGAAGGTGAAGAATGCTATATTGATGAGCATCTGGGATTCATCAAGTTGGGTTCCAGAGTTGATGTCTATCTGCCTGTAGGTACCGAGATTTGCGTCAAGATGGGGCAATCTACGACAGGCGACCAGACCATCATCGCCAAATTGAAATAGTTTTCGGGCAAGTTGAGCCATTCAACTACTGATCATCATATATAAAAATGAATATAAAGAAACATATTCCTAACACGATTACCTGTTGTAACCTCGTATCTGGTTGCATCGCAACATCGTTTGCTTTCGGAGGAGCACCCAAGATGGCACTTCTCTGGATTATAATAGGTGCAGTATTTGACTTTTTTGATGGCATGAGCGCCAGATTACTTCATGTTTCATCACCTATAGGAAAAGAGCTTGACTCTCTTGCTGATGATGTAACATTTGGAGTTGCTCCTTCAACCATCGTTTTTTCACAACTTTTCGTGATGGAGTATCCGGCAATCTTAGAGCCATTACGTTCATGGTTACCTTATACTGCATTCATCATCGCAGCCTTCTCTGCCCTAAGATTGGCAAAGTTCAATCTCGATGAGCGACAGACGACATCATTCATTGGTGTTCCGACTCCTGCCAATGCGCTGTTTTGGGGATCGCTGATAGTAAGTAGTCCTTCATGGCTAACCAACGACAAATGGTCTGTGGCTATCATCTTGGCAATGATTCTCATTACCAGTTTCTTGCTTGTATGTGAATTGCCACTCTTTGCTCTGAAATTCAAGCAATGGTCATTCAAAGGTAACGAAGTCAAGTATTTCTTTATAGGTCTGACCGTTATCATTCTTGCCGGCTCTGTATTCACAGAGGGCGCTATCGGATTTCTTCAGGCCTGGTGGATTATCATACTTGCCTATGTGATTCTTTCTGTGATTCTGTATTTAAAGAAGAAATAAAACAATAGCCTATAGTTTACTTATACGTGTAAACTATAGGCTATTTTCATATAATGAAAAGAATGGAGTAAAGAAATTAATTGTGTACCAAGGTACCAATCTCCTCACCATTCATTACCTTTTTCAAGTTACCTACGACATCCATATTGAATACATAGATAGGGAGATTATTCTCCTTGCACATCGTTGTTGCAGTAAGGTCCATTACCTTCAATCCCTTCGTATAAATCTCATCGTAAGTAATATCAGAGAACTTAGTAGCAGTAGGATCCTTCTCTGGATCTGCAGTATATATACCATCCACGCGTGTACCTTTCAGCATCACGTCAGCCTCTATTTCAATACCACGCAGAGAAGAACCGGTATCAGTAGTAAAGTAAGGGCTACCAGTACCAGCAGAGAAGATACAAATATAACCATCTTCCATAGCCTCAATAGCCTTCCACTTGGTATAGAACTCACCGATTGGTTCCATACGGATAGCCGTAAGCACTTTGTTCTTTACGCCCAAAGCTCCAAGCGCACTACTCAAGGCAAGAGAGTTGATGACCGTAGCACACATACCCATCTGGTCACCTTTGACACGGTCGAAACCCTTTTGGCTTCCACTCAATCCACGGAAGATATTACCACCACCAATGACGATACCTATCTGAACTCCCATTTCATGTACTTCCTTGATTTGTTTTGCATAATCACTAAGACGCTCCGGATCAATGCCGAAACTCTGTTTACCCATCAAGCTTTCACCGCTCAATTTCAAAAGGATTCTTTTAAACTTAGCCATGTTTTATATGAATTAAAATTAATAATTTACGTTTTTTCCTACTTTCTTAGAGTTATTTTATTCCCTGACAATACTGATTTCGCCAAAAGCATACGAACGGATTCTTCCCTGTCTATCATGCAAAATCAAATGGCCATCATCCTCAACTTCAACCAAGGCGCCTTCAAATTCACCATTAGCATCCCGATAAGGATGGAAGCCCTTTCTGCGATACAGAGACAAATGATAGATTCCCGACACGTCCATATAGTCTGCACGGCGCAGCAATTCATAATACTTTTCGAATCCATCAAGGATTTTCTTCAAGACTTCATCACGATCCACCTCATGTCCAAGAATCTTAGCTAAGGAAACCGGATTAGGAGCATCACTATGAAAGACAAGCTGATTGACATTTAATCCTATGCCAAAAACACAACTCTTGATACCCTTGGAATCGATTGTATTTTCTATCAGCGTACCACTGATTTTCTGATCGTTCCAATAGACATCATTAGGCCATTTCAATGTGATGTTCTCCACATAAGAATCCAATGCATCCTTGACAGCAAGAGCACCAGCCATAGACAAGACAAACTGGCGACGCACAGGAATCCAATGAGGATACACCTTGATACTGAAAAGCAGGTTTTTCCCTTTTTCACTTTCCCAGGTATGCGTACCCTGTCCTTTGCCAGCCGCCTGATAGTCAGCAACAGCGACAATCATTTCTTCATCACCCTCCTCACGATAATTTTTGAGATATCGATTGGTAGAGTCAATCTCTTCTAATCTTATAATTTTTGTTTTCATTTCACCTTATATTAATATATATAGTGGCATTTAGCTTTCAAGAGAAACAAAATGGCATAACCCATATTCTTATAGGAGTAAGGGGTTGAAAGCATCCTCTATCCAGTCAATACTCTCAACATGAGGACGCATACCGATAACAGAAATAATATCAAAGCGAATCTCGCAATCAATCATATTCTGTTTTACGTATGCATTAGCAGCAATAGCAATATTACGCATTTTGGTAGTATTGACAGCTTCCTCTGGTTGCAGATATACATCATTCCGGCGGGTTTTTACTTCTACAAAGACGAGTAATTTGCCATCTTCTTTCAAGGCGATGATATCCAAGTCTCGCTTCCCTACTCTCCAATCCCGCTCAAGAATAGAAAATCCCTTCCGTTGCAGGAAACGGGCAGCTTCATCTTCACCCCACTTACCCAATTCATTATGTTCTGCCATATCTATACCAATTCGTCATTTCATTCTTTTATATGCTGCATGAGCCATAAAGCATAATTTATTTGCAAAAATAACACTTTTCCTTTTAACGTCAAACTTTTTATTGCTTTTTTTTAAGAACAAAACGGTTTCTTTCAAAAAAGGTTTTATATTATTTTGTTTTATCTCGCTTTTCCATTAATTTTGCACCCAAAACAGCAGGGAAATCTTTGTTTTAAAAAAAGAAAGCCTGTAAGAAATCAGATAAAAACAGACAGGAAATCACAAAAAAGATAATATGGAAGAACAAAAGAAAAAAGACGAGGAATACATGAAGAAAGCAATACTCGAAGCACAAAAAGCCTTCGAGGAGGATGAGATTCCGGTAGGAGCCATCATCGTATGCAGAGACAGAATCATATCCCGTGCTCATAATCTGACAGAAATGCTTTGCGATGTAACAGCACATGCAGAAATGCAAGCTATTACATCAGGAGCCAATATGCTTGGAGGTAAATATCTGAAAGACTGTACGCTCTACGTTACGGTAGAACCTTGCGTGATGTGCGCAGGAGCTATCGGATGGGCTCAAATATCCAGAGTCGTCTATGGCGCAGCTGATGAGAAAAGAGGTTACTCCAAATTTGCTCCCAACGCTCTGCATCCCAAAACGACAGTCACATCAGGTGTATTGGAAGAAGAATGCAGATTGCTCATGCAGGATTTTTTCGGAAGAAAAAGATAAAGAGTCGGTACAAGAAGCTGGACAAGAAGAATTCAACTGAAGAGATTCGTCTGAAAGAATTTCGATAAAAAGAACTCGAAAGAATAAAAGAACTCGGCATAAATATGGAAAACAATAACGCTTCCCACATTTATGCCGAGATTTTATGAATAACACGAAGGAATCAAAACTCCTTCATTTTCTGTATAATCCTTATTTAACAAGCACAACCAGATACTTGCTGGTGCTCCAGAAAATCTGTGGATTAGTAATGCGCAATGTGTACTGCTTATTGGCATCACGTACCAGCGTATAACTGCTTGATGGATGAGCAGTCATCAATTTAACGGACTTAGAGTAGAGTTTGATTTCTGTAGTATTACGGATATCAATCTTGGTGAAGTAATTCTTATTGAAATTACCATTCATCACCTTGCCGTTCTCTAAGATACGCTGACCCTTCAATTCCTTCTTTGTACCAAATACATACCAAGCTGTATTCAGCTGCTTGTCCTGTGCATTGATAGTCTCAGTCTTCTTCTGACTTTCATTCTTCAAGTTGCTGACATTGGTATTCAAATTATTAACAGACTCATCGAGTTCCATGATATGAATATCCTTCTTGTCCAATTCCTCACGGAGAGTCTGGAGCTGCTTCTCCTTCTCTACCAACTGAGCCTGAAGACCCTCAATAGTTTTCTTCAACTGAGTAGCGTTCAAAGAACTGCCTTCCAATTTCTTCTGAAGTTGTGCAATCAGCTCTTTATTCTTCTTCATTTGAGCAGCGATGAACTGTATATCTTCTTTCATCTTCTGCTTACTGCTTGCACCCTCTCCGCTCTTAGCCAAAGCAACACGTCCCTCAGCCTCGCCAATCTGGCGAAGACCTTCCTGAACCTCATTGAAGGTACCCATCATGTCATTAATCTCACTATCTCTTTGAGCAATTACCTCATTGAGCGAATCTGCAAGATGCACATTAGCCGATTCTGGACTGTTTTTTCCATCCTTACAACCAGTTACTAACAAGGCCGCGCAGCAGACGATAAAAAATAATTTTTTCATAATCTTTCTCCTTTTAATTTTGATACTTATTCATTTTACGTTCTTCACGTCGCTTTTCTTTCATTTCTTCCTTGAGTTGCTTAGGATCCTTACCGGCAAGCACGATTACGAACTCGCCTCTTGGCTCCACTTCCTCAAAATGAGCAATCACTTCTGCCAAAGTACCTCTGACACTTTCTTCGTGTATCTTTGAGATTTCACGGCAGCAACTTACTTGTCTGTCTTCACCAAATACCTCAGCAAACTGCTGTAAGGTTTTCACCACACGATAAGGCGATTCATAGAAAATCATCGTACGAGTTTCATTTTGCAAAGACTCCAGATAAGTCTGTCTCCCCTTCTTTTGGGGAATAAAGCCCTCGAAACAGAATCTGTCACAAGGTAAACCAGATGAGACAATGGCAGGAATGCAGGCCGTAGGACCAGGCAAAGTCTGAACGGTTATCCCCGCTTTAGCAGCCTCACGTGCCAAATAAAAGCCGGGATCGCTGATTCCAGGAGTACCAGCATCCGAGATGAGAGCTATGGTCTCACCCGCCTTCAAGCGTTCTACAACAGAAGCCGAAGTGCCATGTTCATTAAACTTATGATGCGCCATCAATCTGTTTTTGATGTCGAAATGCTTCAGTAGGACGCTCGATGTTCGAGTGTCCTCAGCGAGAATCAAATCAGCTTCTTTCAAGACTCTGATAGCTCGCATTGTCATGTCCTCCATGTTGCCAACAGGAGTCGGTACGATATATAATATGCCCATACGGGGTACAAATGTAGTTAAATAATCTTTCTAAGCAAAAAAAAAACGATTTTCTTTGCATTTTTTAAAACCTTATTGCTAATTTTGCCACGAAATGACAGAAAATCTACTTGGGGAGACACACCGTCCCGGCAGAATTGAAGTGGTGTGCGGATCTATGTTCTCTGGAAAAACAGAAGAATTAATCCGAAGAATGAAGCGAGCAAAGTTCGCCAAGCAGAAGGTGGAAATCTTCAAACCTTCCATCGATACGCGCTACTCAGATGAAGAAGTTGTGAGCCATGACCAGAACTCTATCCGGTCAACTCCAATTGAATCCTCTGGGTCTTTGCTCTTATTGGCTTCAGACATCGATGTGGTCGGTATTGATGAAGCCCAGTTTTTTGACAATGGCCTCGTTGAAGTTTGCAACGAACTGGCTAACCGTGGCATCAGAGTCATCGTTGCCGGATTGGATATGGACTTCAAGGGAGTTCCTTTCGGCCCGATTCCTGCCTTGTGTGCCATCGCAGACGAGGTTACCAAAGTGCATGCCATCTGCGTGAAGTGTGGCGCCTTGGCTTACGTAAGCCATCGTCTGGTGAACAATGAGCGAAGAGTTCTGCTCGGCGAAAAAGACGAATATGAGCCTTTGTGTCGAGAATGTTACCAGAAAGCACTGAAAGGAGATGATTAAAATTCTCCAAGGAATCATGCCTAACTCTACATTATTATATAATACTTATGGCAAAGGAAATTACATTTGACAAATTTATCCGTTGGACAGGCATTGTGCTCATAATAGGGGCTGTGCTCTTTGCTACCAACTATTTAAGCAGCGTACTCTTACCATTCTTCATCGCTTGGTTTTTCGCTTACTTACTTTATCCTGTAGTCAAATTCATAGAAAACAAGTTGCACGTTAAGGTGAGAGCTTTGTCTATCATCATAGCCATGTTGCTTGCCATTGGTGTCATCGGTGGAGTTATCTGGATGATTATTCCTCCTATGATTGACCAGTTTGACAAACTGGGCGATGTGCTGACTAAGTGGTTGCACCAGACTACTCATACCAACAACCTCACAGCACTCATCAAGGACTGGATACAGGAAAATCAGGGGCAAATAGAGAAATTCATGAAGAGCAAGGATTTTTCCGATGCCATTAAGAGTGCCATGCCTAAGGTTTTCTCCGTAGTAGGACAAACTGCAAATATCATTCTGAGTATCATCGCTTCGATGATTACATTATTATATATGTTCTTTATCCTGCTCGATTATGAGACCCTTACCGCCAATTGGATACGCATCTTCCCTAAAAAGAGCCGTCCTTTCTGGCACGAACTGATGAAGGATGTAGAACGCGAAATGAATAACTATATTCGTGGTCAGGGAATGGTGGCATTATGTATGGGCATCATGTTCTGTATCGGATTTACGATTATCGGATTTCCAATGGCTATAGGTTTGGGCATTCTGATAGGAATCATGGACTTAGTACCATACCTCCACACCTTTGCACTCATCCCTACCGCCTTCCTTGCCATGCTCAAGGCAGCAGATACGGGCCAGAACTTCTGGTTGGTCTTCGGATTAGCCTTCCTGGTATTCTGTGTAGTACAGATTATAACCGACATGGTGGTGACACCTAAGATTATGGGTAAGGCAATGGGACTAAATCCTGCCATTTTGCTCTTGAGTCTTTCTGTATGGGGTGCTTTATTAGGATTCATTGGCTTGATTGTAGCCCTTCCTCTTACCACACTTCTCATCGCCTATTGGCAAAGATATGTGACCAGAGAGAAGCCTCATTATGAAAACTACCAGACTCCGGAAGAAGCCGCCAATGAACTGAAAACGCCTGCCAAAGTGCCTTCTGAGAAATAAAAAGTAAAGAAAAACGAGAAAAACGCGAGTTTTTTACAAAAAATCTGCTTTTTATTTGGTGGATTCAAAAAAAAGCTATACCTTTGCACTCGCTTTTGAAACATAAAGTTGGAGATTGACTCGCTAGCTCAGCTGGTAGAGCACAACACTTTTAATGTTGGGGTCATGGGTTCGAGCCCCATGCGAGTCACAATCCTAAAAAAGACTTCCATTTTTTTGGAAGTCTTTTTTGTTTTATTATCATTCTATTTTTCAGATACTGATTTATCCGATAGCTATTGATGATCTACTATAGACATCTGCTATATGCAACTGATTATCAACTACCATTCATTCATATCCGCTTTGGCTTCCACCTTATTCTCTATATTATCAGGCAATTTAGAGAAGAAATCGTATCCCGTAATTCGCTCAACTTCATCGATAGAATTGACAAAGTCTGTCTTTTTCCTTCCTTTCTGAGATTGGTTCCTACAGATAAAGCCAATAGCTTGAGGATAATCACCCATACGAAGGACTACCTTAAAGAAAGCCTCAGGAACCACTACTTTATTCCTTCCTATTTTGCGATGCTGCTGGTTCAGATAAATAGGACCACATACCACATAGACCTTCCCGTATTTTACTGCCCACGAACGGCATTGCTGCTCAATACTATTCCACATACCACGGTTCAAACCATTATCCTGTGGACACATATTGGTAATCAAGAAACAATCCTCCATAGCTTTTTCACTCCATTTATTATCAGCAGCAGGACACATGTGACCTCTATCATACCCGCTATTATAATAATCAGACAGATAGCCCTTTGGATCAGGCATATCTTCATCATCCTGAAAAGCCATACGCTGTACTTTACCAGAAGCATGCTCTGCAGAGATTGTCCAAGCTACCCAATTAGGATTTTTCATCTCATGATTGTAAGAAACGGTATAGGAATAGCGCTTTCTGATGGTTTCCGACAAGGTGCCCCTCGTATAAACAGGAATTTCCAAACCATCATAATTACCTTCTGCTACAGAAGTTCCACTTGTTTTCGAGGAAGACTGGTTTGCTTCAGAAACCACCTTGTCTATTTCAGAAGCCGTCTTGCTTGCTTTAGAAACAATCTTATCAAACAAGACTTTCTGGTTTGACTTGCTCTCTCCACAACTCACAGCAATAGAGAATGCAAAGAGCAATGCAAGAGATTTCAACACAAACTTATTTAACTTTTTCATACTGATTATTTTAGTTTACCTAATTATTAAAAATATCATTTACCGAAAAACAACAAGCTTAGGTTTACCCTACCATATTATTACACATGCAAAGGTACATAATGTTTTCTAATTAAGCAAGAAAATAGATCAAAAACATTATTAACATTAATTAACTACTATCTAATGCAAGATTCTTGTTCTTTTTGGGTTATAAAATAGGATAGAAATAAAAAGAATAATATATCCGTAACTAAATACCTTTATCATAAAGGTAGGAAAATAGTATAATAACAATTAAACATAAGAAAATGAAAAAAATCACATTGCTATCTTTAGTTGCTGTATTGCTCACAGCACTAACTTTCACTTCATGTAATACAGGAGATGATAACGGCTACAGCTATCTTACAAAGGAGCAGCAAGATGCTTACCAAACGAAAATGGCAGGTTCTTATTCTAATCTGGTACTCTTATTCGATCACAAGAATGATGCTAACGTTAAGAACCAGATAGATTCTGTAGAGACAGAATGCTATTTCAGTATGCGTAATGATAGTACATTTACCATCAGCAATTTCCCAATCAAGAAACTTGCTGAGCACATCTCTAATCCAGAATTGAAGGAAGCTATCAGTAAGGTAGGAGACAAGACTGTGGCAGGAAAGTACATGGTTTTACCAAACAGTCAGACAAACCAAGCATATTTTTATGCTTGTCCAAGTCCTATCAACCTCAATCTTACATACGGTTCAGATGCTAAAGAGCATAAGGTTGTATTGGTATTCACTACCTCCTCTTACTATACAGGCAGCTGTGTTTGGTCAACCAAGCAAATCGGTTTCCCATTCTATCTTACCTACATCTTTGTAGATGGCGCACAGACCAACTACATCAAGAATTCAACACATTCAGGTGCATATGTAAGTTTTGCTTGCCGCAATAAAGCGACATCAAAATAATAAAAATATTATCAAGAAAAGAATTAAACTATCAAATATATGCGTAGTTAATACTCTCTTATATAAAGTTAATACTCTCTTATATAAAAACGTATAGAGGCGCAACCATCGTGAAGATGCTTGCGCCTCGTCTTTTTACTGATCATAAATGTTTTAAAGCATTATTCCTTTCTCCAGAGTTTACTCATATCCTCCAGACTCTTTCCCTTTGTCTCTGGCACAAGTTTCCACACGAAGAGGGCTGCACAAATACAGATGGCTCCATAAAGACCATAGGTAAACCAATGACCGAAATCATCTCCTTCCACCAAATGCATATTAAACAGCGGAACGAAGGTTGAGCTGACAATAAAGTTGAAGATCCACTGGAAGGCAACTGCGATGGCAACAGCAGCGCCACGAATGGTATTTGGGAAAAGTTCTGCGATGAGCACCCAAGCAATTGGCCCCCAAGAGAACATGAAGCTGGCACTATAAACCATAATACTGAGCATCGTGATGGTTCCCAAAGAAGGATTTCCGAAGGTCAAAGCCACACCAAGTGCTCCTATTGCCATACCGATGGAACCGAAGATCAGCAAAGGTTTACGTCCCCATTTCTCTACATAGAATACAGCAACTAAAGTAAATGAAATATTCACTATACCCATAATCACAGTCTGAACCATCGGATTGCTCATGCCCATATCCTGGAAGATACGAGGAGCATAATAGAGCACGGCATTAATGCCTACAGCCTGCTGGAAAACAGAGAGCATAACACCCACAAAGATACACATAAAACCATAGGAGAATAGCTTTTCAGTCTTCACCGTTACCGTATTCTTAATATCCTGGATTATCTCATGAGCCTTATTACTTCCATTGATTCTTGAAAGAATACCATAAGCCTTCTCTTCCTGTCCTACCATGACGAGATAACGAGGAGTCTCAGGAACAAAACAAATCAGGAAAGTGAACAAGCCGGCTGGCACACATTCACTTCCGAACATATATCTCCAACCCGTTTCAACAGTCCATTCCGCATCAGCCCAGTTGGCAATAGCACCTGCAGCATCATAAATCGGATTAGCATGATCTCCCATAATGATGAAATTGACAAAATAGACCACCAACTGACCGAAGATGATAGCAAATTGATTCCAACTTACCAGCATACCACGTATATTACTTGGTGCGATTTCTCCAATATACATAGGACAAATAGCCGAAGCCATACCTACACCGATACCACCCAAGACACGATAGAAGTTGAAAACGACAAGCAAAGTCCAGTCAGGCTTTCCCTGTGGCAGGATGTAGCTCTCTGGTTCCATTGATCCCCATGCAGACAGGAAGAAGCAGACACCCGCAAAAATAAGCGAGCGTTTACGTCCCAACTTACTGGCAAAGAGACCAGAAAGAGCACTACCGATGATACAACCGATCAATGCACTTGATGATGTAAATCCGTGCATGAAATCCGTGTATTCGAAATCACTTGCGCCCTTGAAGAAAGCTTGCAATCCTTTTTCGGCACCCGAAATTACTGCGGTATCATAACCGAAGAGCAAGCCACCCAATACGGCGACCATCACAATTGAGATAAGATAGGCTTTAGAGCCATTTTGATTCTGTTCCATATTTTTTAGGTTTAAATTGTATCTGTTTTAGAATAGTTTGTAAAACTATACTTATTACGCTATTTTTCCACAAATATTACATGATTCTTAAAAATATTACGTCCATCTTTCTTTTTTCCCCATATTTTTTCATTTTTGCTCTTTATTTTTTCGTTTTGCTCCTTATTTTTTCGTCTTTCAGCCTATTTTTTTGTATTTTTGCAAACAAATAGGGCTATACGCTTTGTCATCCGCAAAAGTAAGGCCCTCAGAGTCTATTCAACATTCAAATTACACCCTACATTACAAAAAGAAATAAAGAAGATGAACATAACAGAATTTCTGAATAACGGGGACCAAGAGAAAGGTTTTTCATTTGAGGTTCTTCCTCCATTGAAGGGAAATGGTACTGCAGCACTCTTCCGCACCATCGATGCCCTGAAGGAATTTAACCCTCGATTTATAAATATCACCACGCACCACAGCGAGTTTGTCTATAAAGAGTTGGACAATGGTTTGCTTACCCGCCAGCGTGTGCGTCGTCGCCCTGGTACAGTTGCGATTGCAGGTGCCATCCAAAACAAATACGACATTCCGGTTATTCCTCATGTCATTTGTAGTGGAGCCAGCAAGGAAGATATCGAGTATGAACTGCTCGACCTCCAGTTCTTAGGCATTTCAAATCTCCTCGTACTGCGTGGAGACAAGGCGAAGGATGACCGCCAGTTTACACCGACCGCAAATGGTCACATGCATGCTACAGACCTCTTGAAGCAAGTCAACCAATTCAATGATGGCTTCTTCATGGATGGTACTCCTATCAAACACCCGGGAGAAAAATTCTGCTGTGGCGTAGCTTGCTATCCGGAGAAGCATGAAGAAGCTCCAAATCTGGAAATGGACATGCAGCACCTCCTGGAGAAACAACAATTGGGCGCAGCCTATGCTGTAACCCAACTCTTCTACGACAATCAGAAATTCTATGATTTCGTGGAAAAGGCAAGGAAAATGGGTATCACCATACCTATCATTCCTGCCATAAAGCCTTTCGCAAAACTGTCACAGCTTACCGTTGTACCTAAGACTTTCCATTGCGACATACCAGAGGAACTGGCACAGGAAGTCTTGAAGTGTAAGACTGATGAAGACGCAAAAGAACTTGGCATTGAATGGACAACTGCTCAGGTGAAAGACCTCTTCGAGCATGGTTACAACAATGTTCATTTCTTCACCGTCTCCGCTGTGGATAGTGTTAAACAAATCGCAAAGACTCTGTTTTAAGCGAGAGATTTCAAAAAAACGCTAAAGACGTTTTAGAAACATGAACTAAATAATAAAATCCTTTATATAAAAGGAATTGGTAAAAAAAAGAAGTCGGTTTAAACGTTTTAAATAGAAAAGATATAAAATAAGAAAACGGAGTTTACTCCTACAAAAAATACTATAATATGAAGTTTAGCGAAGTAATAGGTCAGAAAGAAGTATGGGCACGACTGATGCAGATGGCGGAGGAAGAACGTATTCCTCATGCCATCATGTTCTGCGGTCCTAAAGGCTGCGGCAAGATGGCTGTAGCTTTGGCTTTCGCCAGCTATCTGATGGGAGAAAAAATGGAAGAGAATGCTTCTACTCCTACAGACGCTGAACGCCGTACCAGTGCCATGCTCAAGAAATGGGAACATCCAGACCTTCATTTCACCTTCCCTACCATCAAAACATCTGATATGGGAAGTGAACACAAGCCTATCAGCGACGACTTCATTACCCAGTGGCGAGAATTGCTTGCCGAAGGGCCTTACTTCCAAATCGACCAGTGGATGAGGAAAATGGGAAAAAATGACGCAGACTTCAACAAGCAGGCTATCATTACTGTAGAAGAGACTGACGAAATCTCCCGCAAACTCAATTTCAAGTCGGTACTCGGAGGCAATAAGGTAAGCCTCATCTGGCTTCCTGAGCGCATGAATATTACGAGTGCCAACAAGATATTGAAACTTCTGGAAGAACCGCCTGCCAAGACCTACTTCATCATGGTGAGTGAAGAACCGGAATTGCTCCTCGAAACCATCAGAAGCCGTACTCAAAGAATCGATTTCAAGAAGATTTCTGATGAAGAGATGGAAGAAGCACTCATCAGCAGAAGAGGATTAGAGCAAGAGAATGCCCATCGCATCGCACGCATCGCACATGGCAACTGGAATGCGGCTATCGAAGAACTCAATGCCGGCAATGAGAACAGGCAGCATCTGGACATGTTTATCATGCTCATGCGACTTGCCTACATGCGCAATATCCACGACCTCAAGAAATGGAGCGAAGTAGTAGCTACTTTCGGACGAGAAAAACAGAAACGTATGCTTGATTATTTCACGCACATGCTCAGAGAAAGCTTCATGTACAATTTCCGGCAGGAAGAACTGATTTACATGACGCAAGAGGAAGAGAATTTCGCCAAGAATTTCGCCCGTTTCATCAACGAGGCTAATATCATCGACATATTCAACCTCTTCGATGAATGCAAAAGGGATATTGGGCAAAATGCCAATGCAAAAATTGTCTTTTTCGATCTGGCTCTCAAAATCATCGTATTGCTCATCAGAAAATAACGGCAGGGTATGCAGACTAAAGAGTCAGTAAAGACAATTAATTACCATATAAGGAATAATCATTGTACAAAAAATATTTGTACAATACAATATATATCATAAAATTATACATTATTAAAATCAGATTATTGTGGATTACAAGGATATGAAATTCAGAATGTGGAATGGTTGCGACCGAGGTCTCTGCTGCAAGGCAGTAGGACGCCAAGACCGACAACTGAACACATACGACTGGCTTGCCGATGTGCCTGGCAATGCCGAAAGCACAGACCTTGTGGAAGTGCAGTTTAAGAACACCCGAAAGGCATATTATCACAACGTCAACAACCTCGACCTGAAAAAAGGGGATATCGTGGCGGTGGAGGCGAGTCCTGGCCATGACATTGGCGTGGTAACGCTTACAGGAAGATTGGTGAAATTGCAAATCAAGAAAGCCAATCTCAAATCTGCAGATGACATCAAGCGCATCTATCGAATAGCCAAACCTGTAGATATCGAGAAGTGCAAGGAAGCCAAGAGCCGTGAGCATGGCACCATGATCCAGAGCAGACAGATTGCGAAAGATCTTGGACTGAAGATGAAGATTGGCGATGTGGAGTATCAGGGAGACGGCAACAAAGCCATCTTCTATTATATTGCCGACGAACGTGTCGATTTCCGACAACTCATCAAGGTTTTGGCAGATACTTTCCATGTGCGTATCGAAATGAAACAAATAGGAGCAAGACAGGAAGCTGGACGCATCGGTGGTACAGGACCTTGCGGACGCGAACTCTGTTGTGCCACTTGGATGAAAAACTTTGTGAGTGTAAGTACAAACGCAGCCCGTTTCCAGGACATTTCTCTCAACCCTCAGAAATTGGCAGGTATGTGTGCAAAACTCAAATGCTGTCTCAACTATGAGGTAGATAATTATGTGGAAGCAGGCAAGAAAATTCCTGCCAAGGATATTGTTCTGCAAACGGCAGATGGAGATTTCTACCAGTTTAAGACAGATATTCTCGCAGGTCTTATCACCTATTCTTCAGATAAGAATATGGCTTCCAACCTCGAAACGATTACAGCAGAACGAGCTCAAGAAATCATAGCAATGAACCGTCAGGGCGAAAAGCCTTTGAGCTTACTGGAAGATGGTAAGGTGAAAGAGAAACCAAAATCTGCAGACTTGCTTGCAGAAGCAGACTTAAGCCGTTTTGACAAGGCGAAGCGAAAGAAAAAGAATAATAAGAATCGCAGCAAAGCTGTTAATGGCGAAAATGCTCAGCAGCAAAATACGCCACAGCAGCCAAATGCCGATATTTCAAATACAGCGTCTGCACCTGAGGAACGTGATGGTAATAGAGAGAATCGACGCAATGATCATCGAAACCGCGGACAGAGACCTCAGAGAGATAATCGACAGCAGGGAGATAGACCTCAGAGAAACAATCGACAGCAGGGAGATAGACCTCAGAGAGACTATCGACAGCAGGGAGAAAGACCTCAGAGAGACTATCGACAGCAGGGAGAAAGACAGCAAAGAGGAAACCGCCCACAGCGAGACAGAAACTATCAAAAAGGTAATGGAAATCAGGGAAATAATCAGGGAGAAAACCCAAGTCATAATCCTGTAAACATCCCTGAAAGCAACCAAGGTAACAACAACCAAGGTAGCCATCAAGAATAACATGAAGTAAGGAATGATAATAAAAAAAAAGGTAAGAAAGGTAATATAAGATAATGAAGAAACTATTCTATACCTTATTAATAATAGGTACATTCACTGCTTTAAACTTTTTCTCATCCTGCAAGGATTCAATGGTTTACGATTCGTATTCTCATACTCCTATTGCCGGATGGGAAAAAAACGACACCTTGTCGTTTGATATTCCACCATTGGCAGCATCGGGGTACTATCAGGAACATTTAGGACTTCGCATCACAGGTGCTTATCCTTTTATGGGACTGACCCTCATCGTAGAACAGAGCATCTACCCCGACAGCCACAACAGGAAAGAAAAAACGGTGAAGATAGATACTATCCAATGCAAGCTCATCGACAAAAACGGAGCTACTACAGGACAAGGAATCAGTTATTATCAATATAACTTCCCCATCAACGTTTATCAGTTGAACAAAAACGACTCTATCCATGTCACCATCCGCCATGACATGAAACGAGAGATTCTGCCAGGCATCAGTGATATTGGATTAAAAGTCGTGAAACATTAAAGAGAAATCCCCCTTGAAAGTTCTCAACATCACAGAGGAACTTCAAGGGGGATTTCTCTTTTTCACTTTTTTCTCAGGGATTATTTTTCAAGGATTTTTCAGAAAATCAAGTTTCGCATGTAAGCTCCACACGCCCTGAAAGGGCAGAAGCCCTTAGACGGTACTTAAACCACATGCAAAACTTCAGTCAGAAATATATTTTTCTGAAGAAATTCCTTCTTGGGGATTATTATTTTCTCCTCGCTGATTTATTATTTTACGATTTTTTTCACGAAGATTTCGCAGATTACACAGATTTTATTTAATACTTCGCATTCTTACCAAGTTTAATCTCTGCTTCTTTCCAAGCTTAACTCTGCTTTCTTTCCAGCTTAATCTCTGCATTTTTTAGTTTCTTATCAGATTTCGTCCAGCATCAATCCTTAGGAAAATGAAAAGCAGGATAGTGAAACCCCAAAGCGAACTACCGCCATAACTGAAGAATGGCAAAGGAATACCAATGACAGGAGTGAGACCCAGCACCATGCCCACATTGATAAACAGGTGAAAGAGGAACACACTCAGTACGCAATAGCCATACACTCGCCCAAACTTAAAGGGTTGTCGCTCTGCCAGATGAATCAACCTCAAGATCAATGCCAGGAAGAGCAGAAGCACACAGGCCGAACCAAGGAATCCTTCCTCCTCTCCTACCGTACAGAAGATAAAGTCAGTATCCTGCTCTGGCACGAACTTCAGTTTGGTCTGCGTTCCGTTCAGAAATCCCTTACCTTGCAAACCACCAGAGCCGATAGCAATCTCACTCTGATGAACATTGTAACCTGCACCTGCCAAGTCTTCATCCAATCCTAAAAGTACATTGATACGCACACGCTGGTGAGGTTCCATCACATTGTTGAGCACATAATCGGCTGAGTAGAAGAAAGCTATAGAACCTAAGGCGAAGGCAGCTATGAAATAATAACTGCGCAATCGGGTTGCCAATGCCTGATAAACAATATAGCCAATCATGGCTGCACACAAACCAAGTTGAACCCAAACGATGTCGAAAGGAATCACATAGGTGGAGAAGAGCAGGAAGATGAGCGTAATACCAACACAGTAAGCAAGAATCGTATAACAATGTTTCTTGTTACCCGTATAGGAACTAACCATACCTGCCGTAAATATCTGCACCAGCAAAAGCACCACAAACTTACCGATGGAAGTATAGGAGTCCCACATCATCACATTCTCATACTTGATGCCAACTACGAAATAGACCACCATGGCCACAGCCGTAAAGAGGATGCTTCCGGGCATTCCCTCGCGATAGAGCATGAGGAAGAAGGCTGAATAAACCAGTGCAGAACCCGTCTCTCTCTGTCCTACAATGCACACCATTGGGAGCAGGATAATACCCACAGCAGCCATGAAATGCTTGATGTTGTGGATATTAAAGCCATAACTCGACATAAACTTAGCAACGGCGAGTGCCGTGGCAAACTTACCAAATTCGGCGGGCTGGAGTCGGAGCGGACCTAACACAAGCCAGGAATGCGAACCCTTGATGCTATGCGGATTGAAGATTGTAGCAAAAAGCAACAATATCAAGACGGCATAAATCACATAAGAGAAGGTATCGTAAAACCTGTCGTCGAGCATCAGGAGTACAAAGCCTAATGCGATCGAAGTACCTATCCAGATAATCTGCATGCCCGAACGAGTACCCAGACTGAAAATATCATTGTCTCCATAAGTGTAGCTGGCACCACAGACACTGATCCATCCGAATGAAAGCAGTGCAAGATAAATACCTATCGTCCACCAGTCGATGGAACGAAGCACACTTGGTTGTCTATTATCTGCTACTTGAGCCATAAGCGATTCTTCTATTTTGCATTGCCGTCGCCTGACTTTCAGAAGCTGGCGACAATTTACCTTTCAAATATTGTTCCATCATCAATCCACCGATAGGCACACCATAATCGGCACCCCATCCACCATTCTCTACATATACGGCAATGGCAATCTTTGGATTGTTCATCGGTGCGAAACCCATGAATACAGAGTGGTCATGACCACGGTTCTGCGCTGTACCCGTCTTACCACAAGGTTCAAAGTCGTATCGGGCAAGCATCTTACAGGTTCCTCTCAAAGCAGAACTTCTCATACCTGCCACTACGTAATCATAAGCCCTTCGAGTAGCCATCGTCTGATGGCGTCGGGTATAAAGCGTATCAAGCGGCTCGCCCTTTACCTTACGTACTACATGAGGCACGTAGTAATAACCACGGTTGGCTATCGTTGCACCCAGGTTGGCTATTTGCAGAGGAGTCAGATTGACCTCACCCTGTCCGATGGAGATACTGATAATGGTCAATCCGTTCCATGAGCCTTTATAAGCCTTGTCATAATAGGCAGCATTAGGAATAAGACCTCGCTTTTCACCAGGCAAGTCAATGCCCAATTTATATCCGAATCCCATACTCTTCATATAGTCGCGCCAGGTGTCCATAGCGGTCTGCACGGAATGGTACTTGCGCTTATTACCCATCATATAGTAAAGTCCCCAACAGAAATAACCGTTACATGAGGTACTGATAGCATCCACCAGAGCGATAGGCGATGGATGGCCGTGACAACCTACGTGGAGCCCCCTGTAAGAGAAACCTCTATGGCAAGGGAAAGCCGTACCTGGCGTGATAATTCCCTCAGAAAGGAAAGTAAGCGCCTGCGTAGTCTTGAAGGTAGAACCCGGAGGATACTGACCCATAATACTACGGTTGAGGAGTGGTTTCCACGGATTGTGAGACAGCCACTTATGCATCTTTCCACGCTGTTTGCCCACCAGACGACGAGGGTCGTAAGTAGGAGAAGAAACCATAGCCAGCACCTCTCCCGTGCGCGGATCAATAGCTACGATACTACCGATTTTACCCTGCATGAGTCGCTCACCCAATGCCTGTAATTTTACATCAATACCGAGCGTCAGATCCTTACCTGCGATAGGTTTCTGGTCGAACTTTCCGTTCTGATAACTGCCTTGTATTCTACCTCGGGCATCACGAAGCATGATTTTCACACCCTTCTGTCCGCGCAATTCTTTTTCATAATGCTTTTCCAGACCGAGTTTACCGATGTAGTCACCTGGCTGATAATAGCTATCATCCTCTATATCGCTTTCCGAAACCTCTCCCACATCACCCAGCACATGGGCTGCATAAGGATAAGTATATTCTCGGATGCTTCGTTTCTGCACATAGAAGCCAGGAAAACGGAACATCTTTTCCTGGAACACGCTAAAATCCTTATCGCTCAACTGAGTCATGAAGAGCTGTTGCGTATATCTGGAATATCCCGGATTCTTACTTCTATCCTTGATATCTTCCATACGCTTGATGAAAAATTCCTTGGTAATACCTAAGGCATTACAGAAATCCATCGTATCAAGACGGTTTTTCTCTTCGTTCATCACTACCATGATGTCATAGGAAGGCTGGTTGTAAACCATCAGCTTGCCATTGCGGTCGTAGATGGCACCTCTCGAAGGATATTCTATCTGCTTGAGGAAGGCATTACTATCGGCATTTTTCTTATAGTCGTCGCTCATAATCTGGAGCGTAAAGAGACGAATCAGATAGGTGACCACTATTACTATGGCCACACCACCTATCACAAATCTACGCTTTTCGAGATTATAATCTATCATATTTCCTATCCATATTGATTGTCCTGAAATTCAGGAGATTCAAGATTTGCACAGTGAACCCCTGAAGTCCTTCTATTTTTTAATACTTTCCAATGCCATAACCAGCAAGTAAGTGAGCAGGGTACTGCCCCCAATACACTTGAGCCACTGGATCCAATTGAAGAAATTGAAGGTCTCCAATGTGAAGAATACCAAGCAATAGAGCAGAATCATGATGAAAACATACCAAAAAAAGGAAGAAACACCAATGCTGCGGATGGTTGGTTCCAGATCGTCAGCACTGTCTCTCGGTATGAAAAGTTCGAAGAGATAAGGCTGAACCAGTCCCATGAGCGTCATAGAAGCAGCTGCCACACCTGGGGTATTGGCAAAGACATCAACACAGAGTCCGAGGGAAAAGCTCCAGAGAAGAGCCGACCATCTAGACTGGTTTCTGCGAAAATGCAGCACCAAGATGATGTAGATCAATGGTGTGGCACAATCGAAGAGATGAATATGATTGAGCACCAGTCCTTGTACCAACAAGAGTACTACAAACAGCACAAATCGTCTTACTTGTTCTATACTCATTAGTTAAAATTAGAAATTTAAATATTTGAATAACCATTTCCATTTTGCCTCATTCCATGCATCAGGAATACAGGCTATTTTAATCCGGTTTGATGGAATCCTGAGCCGCTCTCATCAGTTCCAGACGCTCACGCATAGGCGCATCATCGATGACACAGACGTCACGCAGCTTGGCAAAATCAGTAGAGAGTTTCAACTGAACCCGATACGAAAGACCATCCGCGGAATTGAATACGTGCAGCACCTTTCCTACCAACACACCTGGAGGGAAGACAGCAGAGTAGCCACTCGTCACTACATAATCGCCCAACTTGAAATGAGCATGACGAGGAACATCCTCCATATAAGCATATTCAGAAGGACCACCTTTCCAACGAAGATAACCAAAATAGCCTCTGTTCTTGATGGTGCAACTGATGTTAGACTTTGTATTGAGTACAGGAATCAGCACGCTATAATGTTCTGCTACCAGATACACAATGCCAACCACACCTGTACCGCAAACCACACCCATATCCTTGCGCACACCATCAGCCCTACCCTTGTCGATAGTCATCAGGTTGCCCGGCTTATCTATGCTATTGGCAACCACCTTGGCAGGAATCAGATGATAAGACTGCAACAGACTCATCTGGCTGCGCTGCGCAAAGGTACTGTCCTTGGTAGCATCAGTCAATTTCTCGGAGAGCTGCTGCACCTGCTGTTCCAGGTAAGCATTGCGTTGGGTCAGTTCCTGATTTACCTTGGTGAGTGAGAAAAAGGTTTCCACATTGGAATCCCATTCGTAGAGTTTGCCCGTCACGGCATTAGCCGATGAGAACCATACGCTACCCTGGTAACTGTTGTACTGAAACAGGAGCACAAAACTCACCACCTCAAGAATCACAAAGACAAACCAATGGTTATATTTTGTCAAAAACTCTAAAAGGTTGTGCATACTTTTAGTAAATTAACATGTAAATGAAAAAAACATGTAGAATATCAACATACAGGAGAAAAGCTATCATAAGACACACCCATGATGAGTCAACCCATCCTGGTTTAATTCATTTTACGCCTTAATCCGCTCAATGTATTAAACCATTATGACTTAAAAAGAGATGATCTCCTCCTCGATTGAGGAGGATTCCATCTCTTTATCTATCTTTTCACCTTATATGTTATTATCTCTCTTTGATGAAACTATTTATCGCATCAAGAAAGAGAAACGATCTACATTTTTCAATGCAATACCAGCACCCTTAGCTACACTGTGCAATGGGTCTTCTGCGATGTGGAATGGGATATTGATCTTATCCTGGAGTCGCTTGTCGAGACCACGGAGCAAAGCACCACCACCAGAGAGCCAGATACCATTCTTTACGATATCAGCATAAAGCTCAGGAGGAGTATTTTCGAGTGCAGAAAGCACAGCATTCTCAATCTTCGCTACAGTCTTATCCAAACAGTGAGCAATTTCCTGATAACATACAGGAACCTCCATTGGAAGGGCTGTAATACGGTTAGGACCATGAACGATGAAATCCTCAGGAGCCTCATCACCAAGATCTGTCAAGGCAGAACCTACATGAATCTTGATACGCTCAGCCATACGCTCAGAAACCTTCACATTGTGCTGGCGGCTCATATATTCCTGGATATCAGCAGTAAGATCATCACCCGCAGTACGGATAGAATTGTTGGAAACAATACCACCCAGAGAAATCACTGCAATCTCGGTAGAACCACCACCTATATCAACTATCATATTGCCTTCAGGTGCCTCTACATCGATACCGATACCGATAGCTGCAGCCATTGGCTCAAAAATCAAGTAAACATCACGGCCATCTGCATGTTCTGCAGAATCGCGCACTGCACGAAGTTCCACCTCAGTAGAACCAGAAGGAACTCCGATAACCATACGGAGTGATGGGGAGAACAGACGACTACCCGTGTGAACCATCTTGATGAGTCCACGCATCATCTGCTCGCAAGCGGTAAAGTCGGCAATAACACCATCGCGCAAAGGACGGATTGTACGGATGTTGTCATGAGTCTTCTCGTACATCATCTTAGCCTTCTCTCCCACCGCAATCATCTTGTCGGTACGACGGTCAAGTGCCACAACAGAAGGTTCGTCCACTACAATCTTATCATCACTGATAATGATGGTATTGGCGGTACCTAAGTCCATTGCGATTTCCTGAATAAATGAAAAAAATCCCATTTTCTAATGTAAAATCTATTATTTTAAGCTTAAAATCTATCTTTTGTAGCCATCTTCTCGCCTCACAAGATGAGAACAAGAAGAGAACCTTTTTTACTTAGCAAACCAAGCATGGATTGCAGTATCATAGTGAGAACTTACACCAAAGGCACGCTCTGCGAACATCTTGCGGTCTTCGATATCAGTCTCTGCACCCTTCTGCTTGAGAATATCAAGAAGTACGTTGTACTCAGCCTTGCTTGGAACGATGACTACATCCTTGAAGTTCTTTGCACCTGCACGGATCAAAGAAATACCACCGATATCAATCTTCTCGATAATATCAGCATCGCTGGCACCACTTGCTACAGTCTGCTCGAATGGATACAAATCTACGATAACGAGGTCGATGCTTGGAATTTCAAATTCCTTCATCTGCTCCTGGTCACCCTCATTGTCGCGGCGAGCCAAGATTCCTCCAAATATTTTTGGGTGAAGAGTCTTCACACGACCACCAAGGATTGATGGATATGTGGTAACATCCTCAACTTTCTGACATTCATAACCCAAAGATTCGATAAATTTCTGAGTACCACCAGTGCTCAAGAATTTAACACCCTCTTCGTTCAACTTGGCGAGCAACTCATCCAAGCCATCTTTGTGGAAGACAGACACCAACGCTGTCTTGATTTTCTTTGTTTCAGCCATTAATTATCTATTTTGAATTCGACTTCTTTCTAATTATAAAACGCTGCAAAATTACAAAAAATAATCGAAACCACCAAATTTCAAGGCGAGTTATAGGAATATTTTAGGTATATTTGCGATAAATCAAGTCTGATTGCTAATAATATTACCAGTTTTGGTTAACATTGCGAGCACAAGCTGATGCCGTCCATAGTTTCTCGTCCACACCATTTCTATCCGATAATCCTCTGCAATTCAAGAAGTTACACTTTACTTTACATATACTTTCTCTCATCAACGGATGCTAATATTACAATTCCGGTCATGGTCTTTTTCGGTCAAAATGAAAGAGAAAGTATAATTAACTATTTATCACTAAAAAAGTACAAGCTTTTAATGAATCCCGAAAATAAAAATGACCGATAATGACCATGACCGGTCATTCACCCATCCTTTCCAAAAAGCAAAAAGCCTATTTTCTATAACAGGTAGAATGAAGCGTCTATGAAGACCAAAGTCAGGCATCTATTAAGACCCATGTTGGTCGTCTATTAAGGCCTAAGTTGGTCGTCTATAAAAGTCCTGAAGTTATCCTCTTTTAAAAGACTCAAAGTTCGCCCTTTGAGCCGACAATTTGACACATAAAACACCCCAAAACCCACCAAAAACCGCCTCATTTATGTCAAAATGTCAGAAAATCACATATCGGCACACTATTCGCTCCTTTGCCAAGAGAAAGCTGAATAATAATTCATAAAATCAGAATTCACTAAAAGAAAATAATAATCCCTATAAATAAGAAAGGAGAATAAATATGACATTCGACAAATTTACAATCAAGGCGCAAGAAGCGGTGCAAGCCGCTGTGAACATCGCGCAGCGTAATGGTCAGCAGACCATCGAACCGGTGCATCTTCTCAGTGGTATCATCGAGAAAGCACCTGATGTAACCAACTATATCTTCCAGAAGTTAGGCATGAACAGCAATCAGATTGCCATGCTCTTGCAACAGGAGATGCAGCATCTGCCTCGTGTGCAGGGTGCCGGGCAGCCATATCTCTCGGGCGACACCAATCAGATTCTTATCAATGCCGAGGACATCGCCAAGAAGATGGGCGACGAATTCGTCAGCGTGGAACCAATCCTCCTTGCCATCCTCAAAGGTAATTCTACAGCAGCCCGCATCTTGAAGGATGCTGGTGCCAACGAGAAGGATTTGACTGCTGCTATTCAGGCCCTCAGACAAGGACAGAACGTTAAGAGTCAAAGTGCTGACGAGAACTATCAGAGTCTCGAAAAATACGCCAAGAATCTGGTTGAACAGGCCAGGAGCGGCAAACTCGACCCTGTAATCGGTCGTGACGAAGAGATTCGCCGGGTACTTCAGATTCTCTCTCGTAGAACCAAGAACAACCCTATCCTTATCGGTGAACCAGGTACTGGTAAAACCGCTATCGTAGAGGGACTTGCAGAGCGTATCGTTCGTGGCGATGTGCCTGAAAATCTGAAGAACAAGCAACTCTATTCGCTCGACATGGGCGCACTGGTGGCTGGTGCAAAATACAAGGGTGAATTTGAGGAACGACTCAAGAGCGTCATCAAGGAGGTAACCAATGCCAACGGACAGATTATCCTCTTCATTGATGAAATCCATACCTTGGTAGGCGCTGGCGGTGGCGAGGGCGCCATGGATGCTGCCAACATTCTGAAGCCAGCCTTGGCACGTGGCGAACTGAGAGCCATCGGTGCTACTACCCTCAACGAGTATCAGAAGTACTTCGAGAAGGATAAGGCACTGGAGCGTAGATTCCAGACCGTCATGGTCAACGAACCTGACGAGGTAGATGCCATCAGCATCCTCCGTGGTATTAAGGAACGTTACGAGAACCATCATAAGGTACGTATTCAGGATGATGCCTGCATTGCAGCCGTCAAGTTGTCTGAAAGATATATTTCCGACAGATTCCTTCCGGACAAGGCCATCGACCTGATGGATGAAGCCGCAGCTAAACTCCGTATGGAGCGCGACTCTGTACCAGAAGAACTGGATGAAATCACCCGTCACTTGAAGCAGTTGGAGATTGAACGTGAGGCTATCAAGCGTGAAAATGACCAACCTAAGATTCAGCAGCTCGACAAGGAAATCGCTGAACTCAAAGACAAGGAGCATGACTTCCGTGCTAAATGGGAAGGAGAAAAAGCACTCGTCAACAAGATTCAGCAGGACAAACAGGAGATGGAGAATCTCAAGTTTGAGGCTGAACGCATGGAGCGTGAAGGCAATTACGAGCGCGTAGCTGAAATCAGATACTCTAAGCTGGTAGCTCTCGAAGACGATATCAAGAAGATTCAGGAGCAACTGAAGAGTACTCAGGGCGGTGAGGCGATGATCCGCGAGGAGGTTACTGCCGACGATATTGCAGAGGTAGTAAGCCGCTGGACGGGAATTCCAGTAAGCCGTATGATGCAGAGCGAGCGCGAGAAACTACTCCATCTAGAGGAAGAACTCCACAAGAGAGTCATCGGACAAGACGAGGCTATCACAGCAGTAAGTGATGCAGTACGCCGTTCTCGTGCTGGATTGCAGGATCCTAAGCGTCCTATCGCCAGCTTTATCTTCCTCGGAACTACCGGTGTTGGTAAAACCGAGTTGGCCAAGGCGCTTGCCGAATACCTGTTCAATGATGAGTCGATGATGACCCGAATCGATATGAGCGAGTATCAGGAAAAGTTCAGTGTCACTCGTCTGATCGGAGCGCCTCCAGGATACGTAGGCTACGATGAGGGTGGTCAGTTGACCGAGGCTGTTCGTCGCAAACCATACAGTGTAGTTCTCTTCGATGAGATAGAGAAGGCTCACCCTGACGTCTTCAACACCTTACTTCAGGTATTGGACGATGGCCGTCTGACCGACAATAAGGGTCGTGTGGTAAACTTCAAGAACACCATCATCATCATGACTTCCAATGCAAGCCGTGAGATGTTGAAGAAGACCTTCCGTCCTGAGTTCCTGAACCGTATCGACGATATCATCACCTTCAAGCCTCTCACCCAGGAGCAGATAGCCAAAGTGGTTGAACTCCAGATGAATAGAGTCAAGAAGATGTTGGAGCCTCAAGGCTTTGAACTCTGCTGGACTCCTGCCGCTATCAGTTATCTTGCTGAGGTAGGTTACAATCCAGAGTTTGGTGCCCGCCCTGTAAAGCGTGCTATTCAGGATTACGTATTGAACGACTTGAGTAAGAAGATTCTTTCCGAAGAAGTAAGTCGTGAGAAACCAATCACCATCGATTACACCAAGGAAGGCGGATTGGTATTCGAGAACAAGTAATATAGAATTGAAGAAAAGCAATTCAATAGGTTCAAGATAAAAAGAAAACAAGAAAAAAGGTTCCTTCGGGGAGTAACATCCTTCGAAGGAACCTTTTTTATGCTTTATAGCAAGCCATTTCGTTTCATCAAACAGCAAACTACTCTATGATGATTCCGCCATTAGGCTGAATCACTACCTTTGCCTTACCATCCTTACCCACCTTCAAAGTCTTCTTGACAGAAGTGAAGAACTTCTCGCCCTTTTTCTTAGGCTGGTCGGTGAGATAAGTCACGGTCTTGCCTGCAAACATCGGCAAATTCAGGGTTAGAGCAAGTGGTTTGTCTGTAGCATTCAGACCACCAACAAACCATCTTCCTGCACTGGCTGCAGCAGTACCTGTATTGGCTGCAGAAGCTTTACGAGCCACTACAGCATACTGGGTAGGATAACCAGCAATAAACTTCACGTCGTCCCAAGCCGTAGGCACAGCCTTCAGCCAATCCAACTTCCACTGAGGCACATCCTGCAGATTGTTAGGATAGAGACAGACACAGTTTACGCTGCTCTGATTGGTAATCGCAGTAGCCATCTCGAAAATATCGCTTGTATAGCGCTGATGACGACTCTTATTGTCCTTGGAGAAATACTTGTTCATCATCACACCACCCCAGTCGAAACTACCTACAGCATTACGGGAGAAAGGATGCATTGTCATTTCGAAAGCCTCCTTCTTTGCATGATAATCAGTAAAGTAAACATTCTCTGAAGCCAAGGCAGCCTCACTGGAAACATAGTTAGGATACATACGTTCCCAACCGCGAGGCATGGTGCAACCATGGAAGATAACCTCCAAACCATAGTCATTGGCATCGCTGAGAATATCTTCATAAAGTTTCATAGTCTCCTGCTTGTCGCCACCGAAGAAGTCCACCTTGATGCCCACTACCCCGATTTTCTTCATCCATGCCATCTCCTTCTTGCGGGCGATGGAATTGTTCATAATCTGACGAGGAGTCTGTGGAGCATCATTCTCGAAACCGTTGGAATTGTACCAGAGCATCAGGCTTACCTTCTTGCTCTTGGCATACTTACTCAACTCTTCAATGCGCTTTCTGCCTATCTGCTTGTCCCACCAGGCATCCACCAAGATGGCTTCATAACCCTGAGCAGCAGCCACATCAATCATCTTCACCTGATCATCATAGTTGATGGAACCATCCTGCCAGATCAACCAGCTCCAAGTATAACGGGAAGGCTTATAGTTCTGAGAAGCCTCATAGAAAGGTTCTACCACATCATAAGGAATGGTGGTTTCCACGATAGGAGCCAGCGATGCACCTACGGTGATGGTACGCCAAGGAGTCTCACCTGGCAAAGGAATGCCAGCAAACTCAGAACCCACGCCATTATTCTCACCCTTCTGAGGGAAAGCAACCGTATAACCCTTACCAGGTTCATAATCAGAGAGACGGCTGCCAGGATAAGCGCTGGAAACACCCGTTTCGCTCACCAGTACCCATCCATCCTCGCCTACCTTGAAAAGACAAGGGAATGTATAGCCCACACCAAACTGAGATTTCACGTTCATCTGGGCATTAGGTGTGTACTCCTCCTCATAAGAAGGTTTGGTACGCTCCCATCCTGTCATCGGAGTAATCTGAGGACAGAGGAAAGTAGTAGTCTTCTCTGGAAAATTAAAACCGCTCACCTCTTTATATATAATCACCGACTTAGGATTATCCTTCTTAGGGCGGCTCATCTCATACTTGTAGGCCACATCATTGTCAGAAACATGAAGGTGAAGCGTCATGGAATCCTTCTTTGCATTGAGGAATCCGATAGTAGCCTCATACACATCTTTCTCTACATGAGATTTCTTCGTATGGTCCATAACATAGGTCAGATGCTTAGGTGCGCCCTTCAGAGCTCCCATGGCAAGTCCCTGAGAGAAATCTCCATAATTCGCTACCAGACCGAGAGCCGAAGCTGCCAACATCTGCTTTCCATTCAAATCCACCGTGTAGGAAGCCTTGCCTCCCTCACACTTCACATTCATTACCAACTTGCCATTTGGCGAAGTCACTGTGTAATTGTTGGCTTGCGCACAAACAGCGCCAAGCAACAAAATACTACTTAGAATACTTTTTTGCATTTTGTTATTCTACTATTTAGGTTGATACATTTTCATTTTTAATTATTATCGAATAAGAAACACATGAACTTCATAACGCATTTTCGAATGACAAAGCATCATATATAATTATGACGACGCATGACATATAAGATATAGCTTTCCTCAATACCAGCTAACAAAGTGTTATTTCTACATTCGTTTGCAAAGATAAACATTAAAAAGGAGAATAAGGTGCATTTTTCGTTCAAAAAACGTTCATATTTGTCACAAACGGCTATTTTCTACTAATTTCAACACGATTAGAAGCGCATTTAAAACATATTTGTGTACTTACAACAAATCAAAAGACTCCTACACCCTCTGTCATTACCTATTTAAATATTAATCCAAATCTACAAAAGCAATACTGCAAATTACAGCGAAAGAAAAAACCATAGTGAAAGGAGTAAGGAGAAATACAGCGGGCCAAAGGAAAGCTAAAGAGGAAACAGGCTGAACGCAGCAAAAAAACTACAACTACCAGGGCTTAAAACGAAAAAAGCCCCGACATCACGCCGGGACTATTTCAAAGTTTTTTAAATGTTTCAGCAGTTTTGCACTTTATGTAGTTATGATTTTATTTTTGAAAATCAGTTTTGTTTTACGTGTGCAAAATTAATAAAATTATTGATGTAAATCAAAGAAAATCTACTTTTTTATTCAAAAAACCACGCAAACGTTTGCGAATTATCGATGCCATTTTGCGTTATTTGTGTGAAATGTGTATCAAATACAAGCTGTGCATTTGCGGTATTTCGATAATTCCAATTTCTTCAAAAGGCTTGGATTCATTCTTTCTGAAGAAACGACAAACGACATTCTGAAGGTTCGACTAACGCTTTCATGAAGAAACGACAAACGACAATTACAATAAAAAACTATAAATAATTCCTCTATCTTTATTCAAGTAGATATTTTTTTGTTACCTTTGCACATTATATATAATACGCGTGCGCACGAGGACGATGCTTATATCTTGCGCACGAGAGTGAAACCAAATAAAATATATTCTACAGTAGAACATAAATGAAAGAATTTGTAATTTCAGAAGTCAAGGCAGAAACCGCAGTGCTCGTAGGTCTGGTAACCAAGACACAGGACGAAGCCAAGACAAAAGAATACCTCGACGAGTTGGAATTCCTCGCCGATACTGCTGGTGCGGTCACCGTGAAGAGATTCACACAGAAGGTGATTTCACCTAACCAGACCACATACGTGGGAAAAGGTAAGTTGGAGGAAATCAAACAATACATCAAGGAAGAGGAAGAAGAAGACAGAGAAATCGGCATGGTCATCTTTGATGATGAACTTTCTGCCAAGCAGATACGCAACATCGAACAAGAGTTGCAAGTGAAGATTCTCGACCGTACCTCACTCATCCTCGACATCTTTGCCATGCGTGCACAGACCGCAGCGGCAAAGACTCAGGTAGAATTGGCACAATATCGCTATATGCTTCCACGACTGCAACGCCTCTGGACTCACCTTGAGCGTCAGGGAGGCGGTTCTGGTTCTGGTGGCGGTAAAGGTTCTGTTGGTTTGCGTGGTCCGGGTGAAACCCAGCTGGAGATGGACCGCCGTATCATCCTCGGCAGAATGAGCCTGCTGAAAGAACGACTGGCAGAAATCGACAAGCAGAAGACAACCCAGAGAAAAAACCGCGGCCGTCTCATCCGTGTAGCACTCGTAGGTTACACCAACGTGGGAAAGAGTACCATCATGAACCTCCTCTCCAAGAGTGAAGTCTTCGCAGAAAACAAACTCTTCGCCACACTCGACACTACCGTGCGCAAGGTTGTGGTAGAAAATCTTCCGTTCCTCCTCGCCGACACCGTTGGATTCATCCGCAAGTTGCCTACCGACCTGGTAGATTCCTTCAAGAGTACACTGGATGAGACCCGCGAGGCCGACCTGCTGTTGCACGTAGTAGATATCTCGCACCCTGATTTCGAAGAGCAGATACAGGTGGTAGAGAAAACGCTGGAGGAATTGGGATGTTCAGACAAGCCATCAATGATTATCTTCAACAAGATAGACAACTATACCTGGGTAGAGAAAGAGGAAGATGACCTAACACCTATGGAGAAGGAAAACATTCCACTGGAAGACCTGAAGAAGACATGGATGGCTAAACTCCACGATGACTGCCTTTTCATCTCGGCAAAGAACAAAGACAACATCGATGAGTTCCGCGAGGTACTCTATAAGAAAGTAAGAGAGCTCCACGTACAGAAGTATCCATACAATGACTTCCTGTACCAGGATTACGAATAAATAATACCTGGAGTTATCCCGAAAAGATAACTCCACAAAAACGTATCAACAATGAATGACTACAGACCTCTAACCTCAGAAGAAATCGAGGTGCTCAAGAGTAATGACTGTTGGGCAGAAGACTGGACCTCCGTGAATGTATCGGAGAACTTCAAACCCAACTTTATGCATCGCGTGATGCTCTATGGTGAAGTAAACATCGGCGGATTCGACAAGAATGTAGAAGTAAGCCAAGGCTTTGTGAAGCATTCCGGCATCAACAATGCCACCCTGAGAAATGTAACCATCGGAGATGATTGCCTCATTGAAAACGTGGGCAATTTCATCAACAACTACACCATCGGTGATGATTGCTACATTTCCAATATTTCAACCATGGAGACCACAGAGGGAGCTACCTATGGCGAAGGAAACCTGGTAAGCGTACTCAATGAGGTGGGCGAAGGAAATGTCATTCTTTTCAGCGACCTGAACAGTCAGTTGGCTGCATTCATGGTGAAACACTTCTCCGACAAGGAACTGAAGGAGAAGATACGCCTGCTCATCAAGAGCGATATAGACACCAAGATGCCGGAACGCGGACAGATAGGGAACAACGTGAAGATTATCAACACCAAGGAGATAACCAACTGCGTGATCAATGACTTCTGCGAGGTAAACGGTGCTTCCCGACTCAGCGACTGCACCCTGTTGGGCTCCATCCATGGTAATGTGTACATCGGTACTGGCGTAATTGCAGAAAACAGCATCATCGCTGAAGGTTCGAGCGTTATCAACAGTGTGAAGATACAAGACTGCTTCATCGGTGAGACTTGCCAGTTGAGCAATGGTTTCACGGCCTCAGCTTCCGTATTCTTCGCCAACAGCTATATGAGTAATGGTGAGGCATGTGCCGCCTTCTGTGGTCCATTCACAGCCTCTCACCACAAGAGCAGTCTCCTCATCGGAGGTATGTTCTCATTCTATAATGCAGGTTCGGCCACCAATTTCTCCAACCATGCCTACAAGATGGGACCTATGCACTGGGGAATCCTGGAACGCGGTTCGAAGACAGCCAGCGGCGCTTACCTGCTGATGCCTGCCACGTTAGGAACCTACTCTGTATGTTTCGGCAAACTGATGCACCATCCCGATACTCGCAATCTGCCATTCGCCTATCTGATAGCCGATGGCGACAAGATGTTCCTCATACCAGGCAGAAACATCACTACCGTAGGTCTGTATCGAGACATCAAGAAATGGCCAAAGCGAGATCTTCGTGCTCCAGAAAACCGCAAGAGTATCGTCAATCTCGACTGGCTTTCCCCATTCTCTGTGGGAGAAGTTCTCAAAGGCAAGAAAATCCTCGAAAATCTGCGCGAGGTAACGGGCGATAATGTTTCGCAATACCTCTATCATGAGTACATCATACCAGCCACCTCGCTTCACAAGGGCATCAAGTATTACGACATTGCTCTTCGCATCTACATGGGTGCCGTACTGAAGAGAGTTCTCAAGCGCGACCCGAGCATCACCCCACCAAGCACACAGATTGGTTTGGGCGACTGGGACGACCTGTCGGGTCTCCTCCTTCCTGTATCAGAGGAAGAGAGAATCATCAACGACCTGAAAGATGGAAACATCGAGACCATCCAGGAACTCATCGAGCGATTCGAAAATATCGATGCCAACTACCGCGAGTACCAGTGGTCATGGACTTACAAAATGATCTGCGATTACTACGGCATTAGCGAGATTACGCTCGAAGATGCCAACCGCATTCATGAGGACTACATCAAAGCCCGCCGTTCATGGATTGCCGAAATCAAGAAGGATGCAGAGAAAGAATTTGCCATGGGAGATGTGGAAGAAGAAGTCTTCCGCAATTTCGTGGATAGTCTTGACCAGGAAATAGATTACGAGAATTAAAGAGACTGATGATGGATTACTCAACGTGTCTGTCAGATAGTTTCAGCTATTAAATTTGAATGTTTCAACAGTAAAAAAGAATATTTCAACAGTTTTAAATTATAACAAAAAAACATTATGGCAAAAGCTCCAGATTTTAAGTACGCTCCAATGTTTCAGCTTGGAGAGGACAAGACAGAGTACCGCCTTATCTCTAAAGAAGGCGTAAGCACAGCAGAGTTTGAGGGTAAGACAATCCTCAAGGTTTCTAAAGAAGCTTTGACTTTGCTGGCACAGCAGGGTTTCCACGACGTAGAGTTCATGCTCCGTCGTGAGCACAATGCTCAGGTAGCTAAGATTTTGACCGACCCAGAGGCTTCTGAGAACGACAAGTACGTAGCTCTCCAGTTCCTCCGCAACGCAGAGACTGCCGTGAAGGGCATTCTCCCATTCTGCCAGGATACAGGTACTGCCATCATTCATGGCGAGAAAGGCCAGCGCGTATGGACTGACTTTGAGGATGAAGAGGCTTTGAGCCTTGGTGTCTATAACACATACACACAAGACAACCTCCGCTATTCACAGAATGCTCCTCTCAATATGTATGATGAGGTGAACACCCGTTGCAACCTCCCTGCCCAGATTGACATCGAGGCTACAGAAGGTGATGAGTACCGTTTTGTGATGGTAGCTAAGGGTGGTGGCTCTGCCAACAAGACTTACTTCTACCCAATGACCAAAGCTACTATCCAGAATGAGGGTACATTGCTCCCATTCCTCGTTGAGAAGATGAAGAGTCTGGGTACTGCAGCATGTCCTCCTTACCACATCGCATTCGTAATCGGTGGTACTTCTGCTGAGAAGAACCTCCTTACCGTGAAGTTGGCTTCTATCAAATACTACGATGAGTTGCCTACTACAGGCGATGAGACAGGTCGTGCTTTCCGTGATATTGACTTGGAAAACAAACTCCTCGAAGAGGCACACAAGATCGGCTTGGGTGCACAGTTTGGTGGCAAGTACCTGGCTCACGACATCCGCGTAGTTCGCCTCCCACGTCATGGTGCCAGCTGTCCTATCGGTATGGGCGTAAGCTGCTCTGCCGACCGCAACATCAAGGCTAAAATCAACAAGGACGGTATCTGGTTGGAGAAGATGGATGAGAACCCTACAGAGTTGATTCCTGAAGAGCTTCGCAAGCCAGGCGAGGGTGCAAAGGGTATTGAAATCGACCTCGACAAGGGTATCGACGCAGTACGTGCTGAGTTGAGCAAGTATCCAGTTAGCACCCGTGTTAATTTGAAGGGTACCATCATCGTGGCTCGCGACATTGCTCATGCTAAGCTCAAGGCTCGTCTGGACGCTGGCGAGGAAATGCCAGAGTACTTCAAGAACCACCCTATTCTCTATGCAGGTCCTGCCAAGACTCCAGAGGGTTATCCATGTGGCTCAATGGGTCCTACCACAGCCAACCGTATGGATCCATACGTAGATGAGTTCCAGGATCATGGTGCAAGTTTGGTCATGATTGCCAAGGGTAACCGTGGCGACATCGTAACAGAGGCTTGCAAGAAGCACGGTGGTTTCTACCTCGGTACTATCGGCGGTGTAGCTGCTGTTCTCTCCCAGAGTTCTATCAAAAGCATTGAGTGCGTAGAGTACCCTGAGCTCGGTATGGAGGCTATCTGGAAGATTACCGTAGAAGACTTCCCTGCATTCATCCTCGTAGATGACAAGGGCAACGACTTCTTCAAACAGTTGAAGCCTTGGACACCTTGCAAGGAGTGCCAGAAGTAAAAACATATAAAACCAACAAATCCCTCTTGACTTTCTCATGATTTAGAGAAATCCAAGAGGGATTTTTATTTTCTGCGATTCAAGACTTTTTCATTTTTAGAGAAACTGTACAGACAATCAGAAAAGTCATATCTGAAAGAAGCGTGAATAGATACGGTAATAAATTTCTATCCATCCATTCTCCACCAGATGATGCAGTTTCTTTGCCAACTTAGGATATGCATCTATCAAAGCAACAAGATCAGGATTATACTTTGTTCCCGCTCCTGCCCTCAACTCCGGCATGACGACCTCGAATGTCTTACCAATACGATAATTCCGCCCCACGCGCTCTGTAGCTGCCTGCAAGCAATCACTGAGCGTCACTATATCTATCAGGAAACGAATCGGCGATTTCGTATTATCAAAATCAGCAGGATATCCGCCCTTACCATTATACCATTTATGATGCCCCACTGTCGTATCATGAAAATTCTCCCAACCAGGAACAGCATTCAGAAATATATCTCCCAGACGAGGATGCAATCGGATAATGGAAAATTCATCATCTGTCAATGGCAGATACTCATTGTTGACTACCGACACGATGGCATTCTTTCCAATATCATGAATCATTCCTGCTTCGTATATAAAGGAACGCAGAGTTCTTTTATGTTTCAGCACTTCCGTAGTAGTCTTATATCCGAACACTCCTTGAAGGAGTTCTGGCTTATGTTTCAACACCCCATTCAGCAACACCTTAGCTATTTTAGCCACGTGCATAGAATGAGCAAAGGTAGTTACCTGAGTAGAAACATTCAAACCACTCATAAACCGGATCATTTGCTTATAACTGAGATATTTCACCAACCGCCTATGTGTCGATAAACGGAACAACTCACGAACGAAATCCGTATTTCCCTGAAAATCTTTCCGTTTTCCAAAAGCCGTCACCATATTTTGGGACATTTTCCATATCGTCTTTTTTTTCTGCGAAACAGGAACATCGGCTTCATCATTAATAATCAGGAAAATATATAGAGGCATCAGGTAATCACGGATTATTCTGTCATTCATTGGGGAATCTCTATATTTGAGCCACTTCTCATGATAATGATTCTTGCATCTTAACCACGCTTCCCGAGAAGATATCTGCCTTGCCTTCATCTGCAAAAATACAGTACGGATAAATGACAAATTACTCAACTCTGTTTTTTGGAGATTTCTGGCAATCACCGCCCGTGTCAAAGAATCACGAACATGTCTGTCTAAAACAGTAGGTGTATAATAGTAAATATTGCACAGAAAAGCCTCATTTTTGGTTTCCTTCAATTCCTGCAAGTCTCTCTTCTGATTAGGAACAAGAATCTCATCCAAGTCCTCCCTTTTCAGGAATTCATCCAGTCTCCTGTGATGTTCCTCAAAATCCTGAATATTTTCCATCCCGAAGGCAAGCCAAATTGTGGAAGGCATATACTCCAAAGCCCCAGCCAAAGCAAAGAGATAATAAGGATAACGCTTGGCATCTTCTGACAGAATAGCCTTACCTGCCTGATAGGCTTTTTGCAGATATTCCATATTTCCGCCCAAGTTCCACATCTGCTCATAACCATAGAGACGCCAGAGATTAAATACGTTCGTAAACTTCACGCTATCAGGCAGATATTCACCGCCCTTTTCAAGAATATTAGTCATTTTAACCAACAGAAAAGGGTCATATAAGTTTTTACTGACATACTCTTTCTCCATAGAATGACAAAAATCCAAATAGACTTCTTCCGGAATAGAATCGCCATGCCTTTTGAAAAATTCTTTGATTCCCCGCATGATTTCCTGATTGGCGGCAAAGATCTGATGATTCTTGATGGCACGACGACGGAAATAATTGACCCATTTATCATGTTCTTTGATCATGAAAATACTGTCATTATAACGATTATAAGCCTTTCTGTTTTTCGCAAGAATATCAAAACAAAGTTTAAAGTCTATCGTGTCAGAATTGGCATTGTCCTGTTCTTCGGCTTGGGGCTTAGCCGATTCGGCAGTAGAATCTGCGGATGGAGTATTGAACAGAGGATAAGCCGCTTGCAGTTTATCCGAAGAACTTTGCTTATGAGAAATCAGTTTGCCTGGAGTGATTCCTTGCACACTGGTATAGAATGAAGAAACAAACAGGATAAAGAAAAGGAAAAGCAGTTGGAATGAGAGATGACCAGATACTCTCTTGCCACCATCGTTCAATATATTATAAAAAAATGCTCTCAAAACTTATACAATATGATTTTAATGTGGCAAAGATACAATCTTTTTTCAATTAAAACAAATATTGCAAAGAATATTTCAAAAAAAAGCTACAATCCATATCAAATGAACTGCAGCTTTTTACATTAACTAAATATCAACTATAATCGATGAAACAAAACTAATCGCCTATTACTTGGTGTATTCCTCTGGAATAATTGGCATCGCTCCATTCTGAGTACAAACGTAAGCACTTACCTTGACGGCAAGTTCATGAGCCTCAGTAATACTCTTGCCTTTCAGAATGCTGGCACAGAAAGTACCTGTAAAACTATCACCGGCACCTACAGTATCTGCCACCTCTACCTTTGGAGTCTCTTGGAATGACTTCACACCTGGAGCGAAAACATAGCTACCGTTTACACCACAAGTCAACACGAGCATATCGAGATTGTACTTACCGAGAATCAACCAGCACTTATTCTCAATATCCAAACCTGGATAACCGAAAAGACGACCGATAGTAATCAACTCCTCGTCGTTAATCTTCAATACATTGCAGCGTTTCAAGCTCTCGGTAATCACTTCTGGAGTATAGAAGTTTTGGCGGAGATTGATGTCGAAAATCTTCAGACAATCGTTTGGAGTATAATCAAGGAACTTATAGATTGTTTTGCGGCTTACCTCGCTGCGCTGAGCTAAGGAACCCCAGCAAACAGCACCTGCATTGGCAGCAATCTCCTTGATGTCATCAGTAAATGGGATATTATCCCAAGCCACACCCTGCTTGATATCGTAAGTAGGAACACCCTCTTTATCGAGCTGCACCTGAACAGTTCCTGTAGGATAATCAACCTCAGGCATCACATATTTCAACTTTTTCTCATCAAGAAGGCGAAGAGCTGTATCGCCCAAGACATCCTTACCCACAGCACTCACAGCCACAGAATGTAAGCCATGCTGACCTGCGTGGTAAGCGAAATTGGCAGGAGCACCACCAAGTTGAGAACCAGAAGGGAGAACATCAAAAAGAATCTCACCTAAACCTACACAATATTTTTTATCTAAATTCTTTGTTTCCATAATTACACCTTATTATATATAGTATAAATTCTATATATGCTAAAAACGATAGTGAATAATAATTATTGTATTTATCTGATTTGTATTTACAATGAATCAGTATTGTATCTCTAACTAAGAAAAGAAGTTTTTCTCCTTAGAAGAAAGTTGTGTTCAACGTCGTTGAATACACGTTCAACGTCTTTGAATGTCGGTTCAACGTCTTTGAACGCACGTTCAACGACGCTGAACGAAACTTTCTATAGGGATGGAAGAACATTTATGCCAGCCTACGGATATAAGTGAAGAGATAAACTACACCTACCGCCATTACAGCCACAGCACCAACCTGACCGAAGGTATCGCTGGCAAAGCCCATGAACAATGGGAAGATGGTTCCACCGAAGAGACCCATAATCATCAATCCACTCACCTCGTTCTTCTTATCAGGCATAGCAAGCAGTGCCTGAGAGAAAATCATAGAGAACACATTAGAGTTACCATATCCTACCAAGGCAATGGCAATATAAAGCATTGTCTTGCTCTCGCCTACCCACATACCGATCATACTCAGAGCCATCATTACTACGCTGATCATGAAGAAAGTGCGAGTTCTCATCATGCGGAGGAAAGCAGTACCAGTGAAACATCCGATGGTACGGAAGATGAAGTAGAGCGATGTGGCGAAAGCTGCATCATTCAAACTCCAGCCCAAACGCTCCATCAAAATCTTAGGAGCTGTGGTATTGGTACCCACATCGATGCCTACATGACACATGATACCGATGAAGGAAAGCAACACGATAGGTTTGCCAAGTAACTTGAAACACTCACCAAAGCCAGAAGCCTTGCCTTCATTCTTTTCTTCCTCAATAGGAGTACCTGCCAGGAAGAATGTGGCTGTTATTCCGATAATCATATAGATTGGGAAAAGAACTCGCCAACCCAAACCGAAGGATGGAATGCTTGCCATAGCACCCCACATAGCGATGTATGGTGCAAGGAAAGAAGCGATGGCCTTGACAAACTGACCAAAGGTCAAAGTGGAAGCCAGATTCTTACCCGTTGTCACTACAGAAACCAGCGGATTCAAGGAGGTCTGCATCAAGGCATTTCCTATACCCAACAAAGAGAATGAAACGAGCATCACTCCGAAACTCTCACCGAAGATAGGCAAGAGAAGAGAAATGACGGTAACGAGCAAAGACAGGAGTACAGTCTTCTTTCTACCTATCTTATTCATCAGGATTCCAGTAGGAACCGAAAATATGAGAAACCAGAAGAATACTAAAGATGGGAACAGATTGGCTGTCGAATCATTGAGATTCAGGTCTTCTTTTACATAGTTGGAGGCAATACCTACCAGATCTACAAATCCCATGGCGAAGAAACAGAGCATCACCGGGATGATTGTCAGTTTTGATGATTTATTCATAATTGTTAGAGTTATTGTTTCTTGTTTTCTGCTGCAAAGGTAGCGACAAACGATATCTTCTATGATAAAATATCGTTCATCGACTACCATTTTTATTGTATTGCTACATCAGTAACACTCTTAGAAACAATAGTGATTACAAACCAAGTTTATGAAGCTTCATATTCTTGAACTCTGCCTTGCCACCCTGAGTATAGAGCTTCACATTCTCGTATGGAGCTACAGGGAAAACGAGGTTGGTCATGGCGATGCGACCGCCATCAACGAAGAGCTCAACAGATGACTTATCTACGAAGATATCTACATGATAGGTCTTCTTGCCATCCTCGCAAAGACTCAATGGAGCCCAGGTAGCGAGAGCGAAATCATTCTTGTAGTTGATGGAATTGGCTATGCGGGCAGGCTCCTTGCCTTCTGCAGCACGCTGCTTATCCCAAGCCAGCTCGATATCGTGAGGAACCGCCTGCTTGCCGAAATCGGTCAAACCACTCTCGGTTCTATCCATCACAACCTTGCCCTGCTTCATATCGAAGTAGATCATGGCGCGCTCACGCTTGTTGTTTGAAATCTCAATACCGGCAATGCCGTTGGCATCTGGAGTTACATCAGCCTCGATTTCGAAAGCACCATTCATATTGGCTGCAACACCCTTCAAGTCCTTGGCATCGGCAACAGAAGCATCTGCCAATTCCTTGGTATCCTTTCTCAAGGCATATACCTCAGGAGCTACATCCTCTGAAATATAGTACTTGCCATTCTTCTCGTAGAGCTTCAACTCTCTTGGCAAACCGTTGGCACCACGATTCTGCTTGAACGGAGTGAGGTTGGCATACTGCCAGTTGCTCATCCAGGTGATTCCCAATACTCGGTCGCCTGTGTTAGAGAAGGTAACGGTGGCGTAATGATCCTTACCCCAATCGAGCCACTTCACATCGTGGGCATCAGGACAAGTGAAGTTCTTGCCATCGAAATCGCCTACGAAATACTCGGTAGCGCTGCCACCAAACCAGCAACCTGGGTTGATATTCATCGTCATCACCCACTTCATCTTCTTCTTATCACCATTTACAGGCAACTGGAAGAAGTCTGGGCACTCATACTGGCATGGCTGCTGACCCATACCCTTGCCGAAAGCACTTACATAAGTCCACTTCTTCAAGTTCTTTGACTTATAGAAACGGGTCTCCTTATCGGCAGAAACAATCATATACCAGCACTTTCCCTTCTCATACCAGAATACCTTAGGGTCACGGAAGTCCTTCAGACCGTCGAATGGAGTCAACACTGGGTTGCCCTCGTACTTGGTGAAGGTGCGACCATTGTCATTGCTGTAGGCGATGCACTGCACCTCATCGTGGTTCACGCTGTTGTTGGTATAGATGGCGATGATGGCATTCTTGCCAAAACCGGCAGTATTCTTCTTATCTACTACAGAACTACCAGAGAAGATATGACCTACAGGGTCGCGGGCGATGGCTGGGTCGAGATGCTCCCAGTGTACAAGGTCCTTGCTTACGGCATGTCCCCAGTGCATGTTGCCCCACTTGCTTCCGTATGGGTTATACTGGAAATAGAGATGATACTCACCATCCTTATATACCATACCGTTAGGGTCGTTCATCCAACCGTAGAGCGGAGTGAAGTGATAAGATGGGCGATAGTAATCGGTGTTGGTAGTATCGAATGTATTGCTGAGCTTGAGCAAGCTGAGTGCCAGGGCATCCTTCTTCAAACCGAGGATCTTGACGGTAGCGGTCTTACCCTTGCCCAAGGCAAATGGTACGAAGTAATCAGAACCATTCTGAGCCAGGCGAACGTCCATCCAGGTATCATCCTTAGAACCTGTATCGAGCAAAACCTGAGCCTCATCCTTCTCTTCCTGGATAGGGAGAAGAAGATACTTGGTAGGATTCTCCACCTTGATGATAGTAGTATCACCCTTGTGTTCGATATTCATCTTCTGTGCAAAGGCAGAAGTTGTAGCTGATGCCATCAACATGAGGCAGGCAGCCTTCATCATATTGTTTGTTCTCATTGTACTATTATTGTTAATTGTTATTGTTTATTTATATATAGAACGTAGCTTTATCTTTGTTATTACCGACAGCCCTATACATTATATTATATATAGGAGCTGTCGATGATGTTTATTGATATTTATATCGCTTAGAACTTCAGCGAAGCTGTAAATTCTACAGTGAATGGACGGAGATAGCTACCCGTCATAATCTGGTTTTTGATTCCCTTAGCCTCATCCTTGGTAATCAGCTCGGCACCTGCAATACTACCCTTGGCACCAGTCTGGTTGAGGAAGTTGACTACGGTGCAGCCGAGAGCTAAGCGCTTGGTTGCCTGCCAGTTCAAACCTCCGAAAGTCTCCCAGTGACCGTTGAAGTAATATGCCTCGTTGATGTTGGCGTAGGTCTTGCTGAAGTAACGGAAGCTGGTCCAGAGCTTGATGTCCTTGGTAATCATGTAGCTTGGATCCAACTCGATGAGAATCTGAGGAATCTCTGCTACGATATTGCCAGTGGCGTTGATTTTGCCAACAGAACCATCGTTGAAGGTGACGCTGGTTTCATACTTCTTGTAAGTTGGCTTCTGATAAGTGAAGAGGAAGTGGAAATCGAATCCCTTGAATGGATGAGCCACAGCGTCGGTTGTCCATCCCCATGTCTGGATATCGTAAGACATTGGAGCTGCCTTGATTTCACTGCCATGCTGCAGGTTGAGAGTTGCATTATTGTTGGTCTTTGAGATATAAGAGAACAACGATGTCAGGCTCAACCATGAGTTGTTGTAGTAGATACCTGCACGACCGAGTGGCACAGAGATCTGATCTGTATTTGGCAATGTAGCTGGGGCAAAAGCCTCGAACTTAGGATGCTGAACGATGTAAGTGAAATCGCCAGTGAAGCCGAAGTTATCGGTCAACTTATAAGTTGCTGCTACAGAGAAATCATAGTTGATCCAGTTGTAGCTCAAGTCTGCTGGAGCAATCTTGGTTCCATCTGCTGCGATAGCACCAAGATAGTAATCTGCGAAACGACCTACGAATTCACCCTTGGCATTCTTCACTGCTGCGTTTTCACCCTTCAGCTTCTGCCACTCCAGACGGGCACCATAGTAGAGATTCAACTTGTTGGTAACATCCCAATCGTGAGTGAAGTAGAGAGCCAGCTTGTTTTCGCTTCCCTTGTAATACTCAGAGGCATTCTTGTTGAAATCGTAGAAGTAGCCATTGCGCTGGTTGGCATCCCAAACGCGCAGGGCAAAACTGCCATCTGCAGGAACACTCTGATCATACATGGTTGTATTTGAGCAATAATCGATATGGTAGAACCACTCATTCACGCCAAGACGGAAGGTGGAAGTACTGAATTTCTTGCTGAGCTCGGTGGTGAAAAGAGCCTCATCAATCTTACCGGCATTGAGACATGACATACGGGTCTGGATGTACTGACCATCGTAAGCCTTGGTCTGGCCGTCGATATCGCGATACTTATAATTATATACGCCCTGATTAGCTGCGCTCTTCAAGTCGATGATAGCCATTGGAGTCTGGTAAACCATCGCACCACGGGAGTGATCATACTTCAAGGTAGCCTTCCAGTTCAAACCGTTGTCAAAACGGTAGTTGTTCATCAGGGTTACCTCGCTTGCCTTGTTCAGGCAGGCATCGTAGAGAGAAGTCTGCTCCAACTTGCCGGTACGCATATTGCGATAAGTCATCTCGTTATCGATAGGGAGATAAGAGGTGGTACCGAGTTTGAAATCGCCATACTCCTTTACGCTTCCATCGCCAACATAGATGAATGGAGCACTCTGGGTAGCGTAGTTATACACATTGTGGCTATTGGCATACTTGTACATGGCTGTGAACTCGCCACGGTTGCCGTTGTACTTCTTGGTGATGAGTGCCTTGTAGATCTGGGTACGGTCCTGATAAGGAGTTGACTTGATCTTGAAGGTACCCGGGTCGAAATCCTGATACATATTAAAGCTGTAGTACCAGTCGCTTCCCAAATCACCGTTCATATTCAGAGAGAATTCCTGCAATCCGAAGTGATTGCTCTTATAGTTCAGCGTACCATTGAATCCCTTCTGTCCCTTCTGGGTGAAAGAGTTCACGGCATAACCGATATTACCGGTAGTGATGGCAGTCTCGGCAATCTTGAGCAAACCCTGATGGCTCAAACTTGCATCACCACGCCAGATAGTATTGACAGAATGAGGATTGGTAGCGTAAGTAACAGGCAGACCATTCTCCAATACGTTGACATCGGCAGAAGGCAAACCTATCTGAATCTCACGAGGACCATTCGCACTGGCTGCATTGAGCATCACGTTGCGGTTACCCTCTTCCTTAGCATTTGCATTATCATCCTGTGCAAAAGCTGCTGTAACATTTACCAATGAAAGTGCAAGCACCATGGCTGCTGACTTTCTCATAGAATAGGTATTCATAACCTTAATGTTTTAATTGTTAGCGTTATTGTTTTGATTTCTGATGCAAAATTATATAAAGGTCTAAACACATACTTAAAATATCCTTTCATCTGATATAACTTTCCGTTCATTGCAACAAAATTAATAGCCAATGAACGTTTTTTATCAGCAAAAGAAGCACCTGAAGCATCTAATAAGCAAAATTTTCTAAAAGATTTGTTTCAAAAAAGAATAAAACAGTATCTTTGCATCAGATTGAGATAAGTCGAATTACAACAAGACGATGGAAGAACGCAAGATCATACATATCGACATGGATGCTTTCTTTGCGGCTGTAGAGCAAAGAGACAATCCGGAACTTCGGGGCAAACCGGTAGCGGTTGGCTTCGACGGACCACGTGGTGTGGTTTCTACAGCCAGCTATGAGGCAAGGAAGTATGGCGTTCACTCGGCGCAATCCATCGCTCAGGCCAAGCAGCGCTGCCCTAATCTCATCATCGTGCCCTGCCGGCATGATTATTACGCTAAAATATCCCATCAGATACATCAGATATTCCAGGAATATACCGATCTCATCGAACCCATCTCCATAGATGAAGCCTTTCTTGATGTAACACAGAATAAGAAAGGGATAGAACTGGCGGTGGATATCGCCAAAGAAATCAAAACCCGTATCAAGGAAGCAACCGGACTCACCGCCTCGGCTGGCATCAGCTACTGCAAGTTTCTCGCCAAAGTGGCTTCTGATTACCGTAAACCTGATGGTATCTGCACCATTCATCCCGACAAGGCACTCGATTTCATCGCCCAGCTACCAGTAGAGGATTTCTGGGGCGTGGGCAAGAAAACCTTGCAAAAGATGCACTTCATGGGTATCTTCAACGGAGCTGACCTACGGAAAGTATCCGAGGAACATCTGGTTGAAGTGTTCGGAAAAGCCGGTCATATCTTCTATGACTTTGCCCGTGGGATAGACAACAGACCTGTTATCACAAGCAGAGTGAGGAAGTCTGTGGGATGCGAACAGACTTTTCTGGAAGATATCTATAAAAAAACGGCAGTCATCATAGAACTCTATCATTCAGTACTTGAACTCCAGGAGCGGATTTCCAAGAGTGGGTTTGAGGGTAGAACATTAACTTTAAAGGTGAAGTTTTCCGACTTCACCCAGATTACCCGCAGCATTTCACAAGAGAAAATCCTGAAGGAAAAAGGAGAAATACTCCCACTTGCCAAGCGATTGCTCCAACAAGTGGATTACTCCGCCAGCCGCCCTATCCGCCTTCTCGGCTTGTCTGTAAGCAATGCTACTTCAGAAGAAGCAAAGAAAGAGGACAGGGAAAACAGTAGCCAAGGACCAGAATACCGGGAACTGGAACTGGAGTTTGAAGATTGGGAATAAAGACTTTACTTATTCCCTACTTCTCCTGGCAACATACCATATTCTTCCTTAAAGCACTTCGTAAAGTAAGAAGGTGCAGAAAAACCGACATCATAGGCGACCTCTGAAACACTCATACTACGGCTTTCAAGTAGTCGTTTAGCCTTGGCAAGACGAGCCTTGCGAAGCAAATCTACTACAGAAGAACCCGTCATAGCTTTCACCTTACGATAGAGTTGCACACGACTCAAGCCGATTCCTTTGCCAATATCCTCTACGCCAAACTCACTGTCTGAAAGATTCTTCTGGATAATAGCATGAAGTTGATTGAGGAACTGCTTGTCTCTATCTTCCAACTGGTTCATAGCTACTTCCTGTTCTGCTGTTTGAGAAGTCTGATTGAAAATATTCTCAAAATGACTCTTCAGCAATCTTCGCTGCTTGAGAAGGTTTTCTATACGGGACAAAAGAACCTTGCCATGAAATGGTTTGGTAATGTAAGAATCAGCACCATACTCATAACCTTGGGCACGATGCTCATCCAGATTTTTAGCAGTGAGCACAATGACAGGAATATGAGAAGTGATGGTCTGGGTCTTCAACTGCCTTGTAAATTCCAAACCATTCATCACAGGCATCATGACATCACAGATTACCAAATCAGGAACTTCCTTCCGGGCGATTTCCAAACCTTCCTTACCATCGGAAGCCTCAAAGATATAAAACTTATCCTGCAAAAGCGTGCGAATATATTGACGAATGTCATTATTATCATCAATCACCAATAAAGAAGGTTTATTTCCTTGCTCATCCAACAACTTCTGGAGTTTTCCATTTTGTTTATTTCCATCGTCGATATACTGCAGATCAGACTCATTAATCGTCATTTTACCTACTGATAATGAAGCACTTTCAGAGTTATCCACAATTTCCTCATCATTGTGGATAACCTGTGCATCACCTATCTGTTTACAAGGAATAACTACTATAAAATTGCTACCCTGATCCGTTTTGCTCTCCACCCAAGCCTTGCCATGATGTAACTCCACAAACGACTTGACAAGTGCCAATCCGATACCCGTTCCACTGGCAGCACCTTTGGTCTGAAAGAAACGTTCAAACACCTTTTCAGCTTCTTCATGAGAAATTCCCATGCCCGTATCACGCACATCGATACGGAAAAAATCCTTATAAGAATTGATGGTCTCGGCAGATAAACCTTTAACCTGATGAGGATCAACCATTTTTAAAGATACAAAAATATCGCCTCCAGCAGGAGTATATTTCAAGGCATTGCTTAAGAGATTGAATACTACACGAGCAATTTTCTCTTTATCAGCCACTATCTTTCCCTGTCTCTTAAATTCTTCTACATCCAGATGAAGCATGATATGCTTACGTTCAGCTGCCAGCAGGAAATCACTTGTCCAAAGCGTCAACGCCTTTACAAGGTCAAAACGATAAAGTTCCAAATCCATCTTTCCATTCTGAATCTTGCGGAAATCAAGAATACTTCCTACTAACTGCTGAAGTGCCAAGGCATTACGCTGTACCATCTTCAGCAAATCTCTTGCTTTCCCCTTGATACTATTATCCTCCAAAAGCATCTCTACCGGATTTGCTATCAAAGTAAGCGGCGTGCGAAGTTCATGACTGATGTTGGTAAAGAATACCAAACGGGAATTAGTTAATTCCATAACTTCATCATTCAAGCGCTTTAGCTCATCATTTTTCTGTCCCAATTCGCCATTAACCCTTTTCAGTTCATCGTTCGTATTTGCCAGTTTTTCGTTCAACTTTACTTTAACAACATAACCTCTGAATATCAGCGCTGCACCAGCAATACAGATAAAAAGAAACAGACATAAGCCTATCAGCATGACTTGCTGAGAATTATAATCAGCAAGATACTGATCGACTTGCTTATGCAAAGTTTTCAGATTCCGAGCCTGACGCTCAGCATCTCTTGCTTCCATCAAAGTAAGCTCTGCATTAGCCTTGGTGATGATGGAAGTACTCAAGAAATTATCGCGTTTGTAAGGTTGATGCTTTAATATCTTCATTGCTAAGGCAATAACCTCATCGCCTTTAGTAGGATAAAGATAGGAAGCATCAAACACTCCATCACGCACGAGTTCCAGGCCCCCACCCTCGGTTGCCATACCATCCACACCGGTATATTTATAATTGCGGTTTACGCCCATCTGCTTAGCAGCCACGTATGCACCCCAAGCCAAGCGGTCGTTATGAGCAAAGACGAAATCAAAATCCTGCGTCTTTTTCAGTATTTTCTTCATTGCACGAATACCGCTTTCCTCCTTCCAATCTCCACCAGCAGAAGCTACTACTTGAACATCCGGATAGGATTTAAGCGCATCCATAAAACCACGATGACGCTCCAAAGCAGGGGAAGACCCTTCAAGTCCGCAAATCTCAACAACACGTCCCTTACCCTGCAGTTGCTGAGCTATATATTTGCCCATAGAGTTACCTATCTTATAATTGTCACAACCTATGAAAGCTGTATATTTATCAGTATTGGACATACGGTCATACAAAATCACAGGGATTCCCTTGTCATAGGCACGCTCAACAGCCTTGGAAATGGCACTCATCTGATTAGGAGAAATAATCAGCAAATCTACACCTTCATCTACAAACTGGTTGACCTGCTTGTTCTGCAACACATTATCATCATTCGAAGAAGCAAGTTTCACAATAATAGAATCATTGAGGTATTCTCCCATTTTCAACTCATCATTGAGTTTATCGCGCCAAATATCCTCAGAGCATTGGGATACTCCGATGACATATTTCTTTGGATGCTTCACGCAGCCAACAGTAAGTAAACAGCCAACAAATCCAATTAATACAATTATTATAAAATGGAATAGTCTGGTATTATAACACTTCATAAACTTTGAAATTTAAATAACCATATTGCAGTTTATCCCTCAAAAGGCATTTTTACTAATATTGAAATTCGTGACAAATATACGATTATTTTTTGAAATATCAAACAAGAATGCAATATTTTTTAATAATTTTCAAAATTAGAGCCTATAAACCTGGTTTGGAGAAAAAGAAAAAAGGAAGATAAAAAGCGGTATAATCCAAAATCCAATGAAGATACCAACACCTTAAACTACAAGAATAAACATTTCATATTCAGATATATACAACAGTTATCAACAATAAATAGAAAGATGTGGATAACTTTATAAAACCTTGTGGATAAAATCGGGAAAGTTTTGAGCATAAAAAAACACTAACTTTTCAGTTAGTGTTTTTTTTGTAGCGGGGGTGGGACCCGAACCCACGACCTCCGGATTATGAATCCGACGCTCTAACCAGCTGAGCTATCCCGCCATCACAGCAAATCGTTTTCTCGATTGCGGGTGCAAAGGTAATACATTATTTTGAATTGAACAAATTTTTCTGCATTTTTTTTCGAAAAAAGTGCATTTTTTTATTTTCACCCTATTTGCAGCCTATTTTACACCTTAATAAATATATAAAATCTGCAAAAATGAAGGATATTCTATTTTTTTGTGTTACCTTTGCAGACTGAAAATGAATAAACGGAATATACCGACTTGTTCAATAGACATAAATAAGATGCTTCGAATTAAAAAATTAGACATATTTATCGCCAAACAGTTTGGCTTACTCTTCATAGGAACATTTTTCATCTGCCAGTTTGTGCTGATGATGCAATTCTTGTGGAGATACATTGACGAACTCATCGGAAAAGGACTGACCATGGAAGTGATGGCCCAATTTTTCTGGTATATGGGATTAATGCTTGTTCCCCAAGCATTACCACTTGCTATTCTTCTTTCCTCACTGATCACGTTTGGTAATCTCGGTGAAAGTTCAGAGCTTACAGCCATCAAGGCTGCGGGTATTTCCCTGATGCAATCCTTCCGGTCTCTGATCATCATCACCATCATCATCATGTTTGGTTCCTTCTACTTCCAAAACAACATTGGTCCAAGGTCCAACATGAAACTTACCCAACTCCTCATCTCCATGAAACAGAAGAGTCCGGAACTGGAAATCCCGGAAGGCATTTTCTATGATGGTATTCCAAACTGCAACCTGTATGTGCAGAAGAAAGATATCAAAACCGGTAAGCTCTATGGAGTAATGATCTACCGCATGACAGACAGCTACGAAGATGCCGCCATCATTCTTGCCGACTCTGCCATGCTCCAGAGTACTGCCGAAAAGAAGCACCTCCTGCTCACCCTCTGGAGCGGCGAATGGTTTGAGAACATGCAAAGTAGCGAAATGGCGAACAGTGCTTCCGTGCCATACCGAAGAGAGTCGTTTATCAGCAAAAGAATTGTCCTGGACTTCGATGCTGATTTCAATATGACAGACGCAGCATCACTATCCAACAACGCCAAGGGCAAGAGTTTGGAACAGATTTATCATACCATCGACTCGCTGAATGCGAGATATGACTCTGTAGGAAGAAGCTATCTGGCAGATGCAAGTGTCAGATATTACCGAATCCCATCTGTCAGCAAAGCAGACTCTGCCAATGCCATCAAGAAGGCCGAAGCAAAGGGATATGAGATAGATACCCTATTCAACAGACTCCCGCAAGACCAGAAGATCAGAGTTATCAACAGCGCTTTGTCGGATATCCGTCAAGCATCGAGCGACCTGGATTTCAAGAGCATGATGACCGGTGATGCAGATCAGATTATCAGATTACACAAAATCGAAGCCATCAGCAAGTTCATGCTAGCCCTATCGTGCCTGATATTCTTCTTCATCGGCGCACCACTCGGTGCCATCATCCGAAAAGGAGGACTCGGTTTTCCTGTCGTGATATCCGTACTGATTTTCATCATCTACTTCATCTTGGATAATTCCGGATACAGAATGGCAAGAAGCGGAATGTGGGCCATCTGGTTTGGTAAGGGTTTGGCATCAGCGGTCATGATTCCACTGGCTATCTTCGTCACCAGGAAAGCCACCAACGACTCTGCCGTGTTCAATATCGATGCCTATAAGGAATTCTTTGCAAAACTGCTGGGCATCCGACTGAAACGCCACATTTTCGGCAAGGAAGTCATCATCAACAACCCGGATTACACGGCAGATGCAGAAAAACTGGAAAAGATTACAGAAGATATATATATATATAATAAGGTGCAGCACCTCAAAAGACTGCCTAATTTCATCAATGTATTCTTCAGATATCAGCCTGACCACGAGATAGAACGCATCAGCGAGGAGTTGGAGAACGTGATAGAAGACCTGACAAATACAAAGAACAAGTTCATTCTGCACGATTTGAACAAATATCCGATTCTGACCACCAAGGCACATACAAGACCATTCGAAAGGAAATGGCTGAATATCGCTGCGGCTATCATCGTACCACTCGGCATCGTATTATACCTGCGTATGTGGAGATTCAGAATGCGTCTGTACAGAGACCTGCGTATCATCTCTCAGACCAACACCGATATCATCGGCAGAATAAAAGATATACAAACACGTAATAATCAAAATGTAACTATAAAATAAAGTATCAAAATGGCAGATTTAAGATTAAACAACATTGAAGATGCTGTAAAAGACTTCAAAGAAGGAAAATTCGTAATTGTTGTAGATGATGAAGATCGCGAGAACGAAGGCGATCTCATTATTGCAGCAGAGAAGATAGATGCAGAAAAGGTAAACTTCATGCTCAAACACGCAAGAGGCGTACTTTGCGCTCCTATCACCATCAGCAGATGTGATGAATTGGACCTTCCTCATCAGGTATCTGATAACACCTCTATGTTGGGCACTCCTTTTACGGTAACGATTGACAAACTGGAAGGATGCACCACTGGTGTTTCTGCACACGACAGAGCTGAGACCATCAAGGCGTTGGCTGATCCAAACTCCACCGCTCAGACATTCGGACGTCCGGGTCACATCAACCCACTCTATGCACAAGATAATGGCGTACTCCGTCGCAGTGGTCATACCGAGGCAGCTATCGACCTTTGCAGAATGGCAGGTCTCTACCCTGCAGGTGCGCTCATGGAAATCATGAATGAGGACGGAACGATGGCTCGCCTTCCAGAACTCCTTGAATTTGCCAAGGAATGGGGCTTGAAAGTCATCTCTATCAAAGATATGATTACCTACCGACTGAAGAAGGAATCACTCATCGAAGTGGGCGAAGAAGTTGACATGCCTACAGAATATGGTCATTTCCGACTGATTCCTTTCCGTCAGGCCAGCAACGGACTGGAACACATGGCTCTCATCAAGGGCGAATGGAATGAAGATGAACCTATTCTGGTACGTGTTCATTCTTCATGTGCTACAGGCGACATCTTGGGAAGCATGCGCTGCGACTGCGGACAGCAGTTGCACAGAGCTATGGAAATGATAGAAAAAGAAGGAAAAGGTGTAGTCATATACATGCAACAGGAAGGTAGAGGCATCGGTCTGATGAACAAGATTGCTGCATACAAGTTGCAGGAAGAAGGCTATGACACAGTGGATGCCAACACACATCTCGGCTTCAAGCCAGATGAGCGCGACTATGGATGCGGTGCACAGATGCTGCGCCAGTTGGGAGTTCACAAGATGCGTTTGCTCACTAACAACCCAGTCAAGCGAGTTGGCCTGGAAGCTTATGGTCTCGAAATTGTAGAAAATGTACCTATCGAAGTTGTACCTAATAAATACAACGAACGGTATCTCAAGACCAAAAGAGACAGGATGGGTCATACCTTGCACCTTTAAAAAGAGAGAAAAAAGAAAAAAGATGTTATTATTTTATTGCAAAAATAGAATTAATGACACTTTTTCTTCTCTAAAAGAAATAAAATGATTAATTTTGCAGTCAAAACATTAATATAAATTGAATTATGGCACAATTATCTGATCGTCTAAACAGATTGGCACCTTCAGCAACGCTGGCGATGTCACAGAAGAGTAGTGAAATGAAAGCTCAAGGAATTGATGTAATCAACATGAGCGTAGGAGAACCAGACTTCAACACTCCGGAGAATATCAAAGAGGCAGCAAAGAAAGCTATTGATGATAACTTCTCCAGATATTCACCAGTTCCTGGCTATCCAGATTTGCGAAAAGCGATTGTTGCCAAACTAAAAAATGAGAACGGACTTGACTATACCGTCAATGAAGTAATCGTAGGCACAGGTGGCAAGCAGGGTATCTGCAACGTAATCCTCGCACTTGTCAACCCAGGCGATGAAGTGATTATCCCTGCACCATACTGGGTAAGTTATCCACAGATGGCAAAGTTGGCAGGCGGTGTACCTGTCATCGTCAACGCAGGTTTCGACCAGGACTTCAAGATGACTCCAGAGCAATTGGAGGCAGCAATCACTCCTAAGACCAAGATGCTTATCCTCTGCTCACCAAGCAACCCAACAGGTAGCGTCTATTCTAAGGAAGAGTTAGCAGCATTAGCTGATGTCCTCAGAAAGCATCCAGATGTATTCGTACTTGCAGATGAAATCTACGAGCACATCAACTACATCGGCAAGCATCACAGCATTGCCCAGGAACCAGGTCTCAAGGAGCAGGTCATCATCGCAAACGGTGTATCAAAAGCATACGCTATGACAGGATGGAGAATCGGTTTCCTGGCAGGTCCAGAGTGGATTATCAAGGGCTGCAACAAATTGCAGGGACAATATACAAGCGGTACATGCTCTGTTAGCCAGAAAGCAGCAGAAGCAGCCTACACACTCGACCAGAGTGCAGTAGAAGAAATGCGTCAGGCATTCGAGCGCCGCAGAGACCTGATTGTCAAACTCGCCAAGGAAGTTCCTGGCTTGGAAGTCAACATTCCTCAAGGAGCCTTCTATCTCTTCCCAAAATGCAACTCTTACTTTGGCAAGAGCAATGGAGACAAGACCATCAACAACTCAACAGACTTCGCCATGTACCTCTTGGAGGAAGCCCATGTAGCGACAGTAGGTGGTGATGCCTTCGGTGATCCTGATTGCTTCAGAATGAGCTACGCAACAAGCGACGAGAACATCAAGGAAGCAATCCGCAGAATCAAAGAAGCCCTGAGCAAACTCAAGTAAAAAAGAGCCTCCCCCAAAAGAGGCTTTTTATATCGGAATGCTTTAAGGGTAAAAATTTGACGAGAAAAGGATAAAAGACGAGAAAAAGTAAAAATTAACGAGATATTTTGACCAAATATAAGAAATATCTCGTTAAAACTTCTTAATTACGTTCGTAGTTCTTATTTAATTATTATCTTTGCCAAAGGATTGACCAAAAACGATAACCTGAAAGTGTCAACAACACCAAAAGGCAACAAAAACATATAAAAAGAAACAATAAATAAATTTATTAACTAATAATTTAAAAAGTAAAATTATGGCAACTACAAAACAAGCAGCCCCAGCTAAAAAGTCTGAGGGCTTTCAGGGAGTAAGAGGCGCATTCTGGATCATCGTGGTATGTGCTATCATCGCATTCACATTGTTCTTCACATGGTTCGGAAACGACATGCACTTCCAGGATCCAGGTGTACAGGATCACCCAGCAGACATTTGGGGTACAATCTACAAAGGTGGTGTTATCGTACCTGTTATCCACACTTTATTGCTCACTGTATTGGCAATGACAATCGAGCGTTGGTTGGCTCTTAAGACCGCTACTGGTACAGGTGCACTTCCTAAGTTCGTTGCAAACATCAAGACAGCTTTGAACGCAAACGACTTCGCTAAGGCTGAGCAGCTCTGCAACAAGCAGCGCGGTACTGTAGCTAACGTTGTTATGGCTTCTTTGAACGCTTACAAGTCAATGGAGTCTGGCGCTAATGCATCTTTGAAGAAGGCACAGAAGGTAGCTAAGATTCAGCAGGCTCACGAGGAGGCAACACAGTTGGAGATGCCTACTTTGACAATGAACTTGCCTATCATCGCTACAATCGTAACACTTGGTACATTGACCGGTCTTCTCGGTACTGTAACCGGTATGATCAAGTCATTCCAGGCCATGGGTGAAGGTGGTGGCGCTGACTCAGCAGCACTTTCTGTAGGTATTTCTGAGGCTTTGATCAACACCGCATTCGGTATCTTGACTTCATGGTGTGCCGTTGTATCTTACAACACATTCACCAACAAGGTAGATAAGTTGACATACGCACTCGACGAGGTAGGTTACTCAATTGCTCAGACATACGAAGCTAACCACGCAGACGAGGCTTAATTTTTGCTAACCCTTTAAAATTTTATCGCTATGGGTAAAGTAAAAATTAAGAAGAGTGACGTCTGGATCGACATGACGCCTATGTCAGACGTTATGACCCTGTTGCTTACCTTCTTCATGCTCACCTCTACTTTCGTAAAGAATGAGCCTGTCAAGGTAAATACTCCAGGATCTGTGTCTGAGATTAAGGTGCCTGAGAACGGCGTTCTGACCATCTTGGTAAGTCCTGAAAAGGACGCTGCTGGTAGACCTACCGGCGAAGGCCAAGTATTTATGAGTATTGACAATACTGATCAACTGGGAAGCACTTTGAGTTCAATGACAAGCAACTTCGGTGTTGAATTGACTCCAAAGATGCAAGAGACATTCAAGAGTGAGGGTACATTCGGTGTTCCAATGGGCGACTTGAAGACATACCTCTCATTGAACGCTTCTAAGCGTCCTGAGTATCTCCAGAAGAAAGGTATTCCTCTCGACAGTATCAATGGTGGTATGAGTGAGTTCCAGCAGTGGGTACAAGCAGCTCGTACAGTAAACGAAGAAATCAAGATTGCCCTCAAGGCAGATGCTTCTACACCATACAAGACAGTTAAGAGAGTGATGAACGAACTCCAGGATATGGACGAGAGTCATTACTATATGATTACACAGTTAAAACAACAGGGGGACGAATAAATGGCAAAGAAAGAAAGCAAACAAAAGAAAATGAATGTCCGCGTTGACTTTACGCCAATGGTGGATATGCTCATGCTTCTTATCACGTTCTTCATGCTGTGTACTTCCTTGAGCAAACCTCAGACAATGGAGCTGACTATGCCAAGTAATGATGAGAACCAGGATCAAAACAACCAGAACGAAGCTAAGGAGTCTGGTACTGTAACACTCTACGTTACAGCAGACAACAAGATTTATTATGGTGCAGGTATCCCTAAGTACGATGATCCTAACTGGATTAAGGAAACTACATGGGGTAGCAATGGTATCCGTAAAGTCTTGCGCGAGCATACTACTGGTGAGGGTTTGCGTCCTGTGGAGCAAATCATGGTAGCTGTAAAGACATTGAACGCTGAACGTGCAAAGAACCCAGCCATGCCAGATAGCGTATATCAGAAGAAGTTGAGCAAGATTAAGGGTGGTGAGTTGGATGGTCGCAAGATCGAGACTCTTACTATCGTCATCAAGCCTACTGATAACGCATCATATAAGAATATGGTTGACGCACTCGATGAAATGCAGATTTTGAACATTGGTACGTATGTCATCGACAAAATTAGCCCAGACGATGAGAAACTTCTCAAGTCAAAAGGCGTGAAGATGTAAGATGAATACTAACAATTAAAACAAGAAAGAAATGGCAAAAATTGATCTTTACGATCCTAAATGGGTCGATATGGTTTTCGCCGGAAAGAACAAGGAGTATGGTGCATACCAGCTCCGTAAGGGTACTTCCGGTCGAAACATCAAGTCTCTTCTGATCTTGGTCATTGCTGCAGCTCTCGTAGGCGGATTCTTGGCTTGGAAAGTTATCGAACAGAAACAAGCAGAAGAACAGCAAGCTTATATGGAAGCTATGGAGTTGGCTAAACTCCAGAAGCAGGCTGAAAAGGAAAAGAAGAAGCCTGAGAAAGTACAGCCTAAGGTTGAAATGAAAAAAGAGATTCCTGTGGCTCGTGAAACTCAGAAGTTTACTGCACCTGTCATCAAGAAGGATGAACTCGTAAAAGAGGAAAACCAGGTTAAGCAGATGGATCAACTCGACGCTAAGGTAGCTGTCGGTACAAAGGACGAGGAAGGTGTGAAAGACCGTAACATCGAGGCTGTGAGAAGTGATATCGCAGTCGCTACTCCACCACCTCCACCACCAGCACCAAAGCCTGAGGTTTCTAACAAGGTCTTCGACGTTGTAGAGGAGATGCCTTCATTCCCTGGTGGTCAGGGTGCCTTGATGTCCTTCCTCAACAGCAACATCAAATACCCAGTTGTAGCTCAGGAAAACGGCGTACAGGGTCGTGTTATCGTTGGTTTCGTCGTTGAAAGAGACGGTTCTATCACAGATGTGAAGGTTATGCGTTCAGTTGACCCTTCACTCGACCGTGAGGCTCAGCGAGTTGTTAAGGCAATGCCTAGATGGAAACCAGGTAAGCAGAACGGTTCTGCTGTACGTGTAAAATATACCGTACCTGTTGTATTTAGATTGCAGTAATATATTTGCAGTAAATTTGAATATGAAAAAGACATCTTATATTTTTATAGGATTAACTATTATGTTGTCTTTGGCTTTCTTCGGCTCTTGTGGCCAGAAGAAAGCCAAAGATGGCAGAACAGATACACCAACTTCAGGTACAATCCAGTTTGTAGCTGACGAAAGTTTAAGTCCTATCATCGAAGAAGAAAGAAGCCAGTTTGAGTTTGAATATCCTAAGGCTCACCTTAAACCCCTCTATTCTGATGAGGTTACAGGACTCCAAATGATAAAGGATTTCAAAACCACTCTCTTGTTTACCACAAGAGCGCTGAAAGATAGTGAAATCGCTTATCTCAAATCTAAAAGTAATGTTATTCCTTCCGTCTTCCCTATCGGATATGATGGTTTGGCATTTATTGTAAACAAGAACAATAATGATACTTGTATTACCGTAAATGACATTAAGCGCATATTGACTGGTAAGGCTAATAAATGGAGTGACGTAGTCCCTGGTTCTAAGAGAGGAGACATAGAAGTAGTTTTCGATAATACTCGTTCTGCTACTACCAACTATGTTGTTGACTCTGTTCTCCATGGAGAAAAATTTGGTGCTAAAATCATGGCTGCTCAAACCAGTAAGCAGGTCATCGATTTTGTTGATAAAAATCCAAATGCTATCGGTGTGATTGGATCTAACTGGTTAAACGACAGAAGAGATTCCACAAACACCACATTCAAAAAGAATATTCATGTAATGCGAGTTTCTGTAAAGGATAAAGCCACACCAAGCAACAGTTGGCAACCTTATCAGGCATACTTGCTCGATGGAAGATATCCATTCGTTAGAACACTATATGCTATAGTTGTCGATCCTCATAAGGCTTTGCCATGGAGCTTCGCCAATTATATAACCAACCCTCGTGGACAACTCATAGTATTCAAAACAGGATTACTGCCTTATAGAGGAGATATCACCTATAAGAAAGTAAACATAAAAAACTAAAAATCGTGTAGAGGCGTTAAAATAAATAAGATTGAATAAACGAAAGCGACAGGCAAACGTCAACTACATAAAATAAGGACAGAATTAAAGTTTAGAATTATGAAAGCAATTAAATATTTAATAGCAGGAGCACTGATAATGGGATTATCAGCTCCAGCAATGGCTCAGGAGGTTAATTACAAGGACATGCTGAAGCCTATCGAGACAACATTGAAGTCTGGTAACTCTGCTACTAAAGAATTTGAAAAGGAGATCAAAGAGTATCAGAAAGAGTTCAAGAAAGATCCTAAGGCATTAATCGCATTGGGTAATATCCTCGCAATGCATAAGGACTATGATAAGGCTAACTTGGTTGCTGACGCAGTCATTGCAAAATTCAAGAACTATGGTGATGCATATATCTTGAAGGGTGATATCTACGCTATGCAGGATAACGGTGGTGAAGCTGCTACCTGGTACAACCAGTGTATGACAATGGATCCTAAGAATCCTCAGGGATACATTAGCTATTCTAACGTATATCGTAAGATTGACCCAGCTGCCAGTGCAGAAGCTTTGAACAAACTGAGAGAAATCAACCCAGACTACCCTATTGAGGCAGAAGCTGGTCACAATTTCTTCAGCGCAGGTAACTACGAGAAGGCATACGACTATTTCTCTAAGGCAAAGCCATCTACATTGGAAGAGTACCTCTACTATGAGTATGCATTCACAGCATATGTCCTCGATAAGAAAGAGGAGAGTTTGAACCTCTGCCAGGCTGGTATTCAGAAATTCCCTAAGGATGCTGCTATGCAGGTTTTGGCTATGCGCGCTGCTGTTGATTTGAGAAAGTATGATGTAGCTCTTGAGCACTCAAACATCGTTATGAATACAGACTCTATCAAGAAGAATTCAAGCATCATCAGCTACTATGGTTTGGCTTTAGCTGGTAACAAGCAATACAACGAAGCTATCGCTCAGTACCAGAAGGCATTGGAGATGAAGGCTGAGGATCCAAAACCATTATTGTATATCTCTGAGGCATACAAGGAAATGGGCAATGAGGACAAGGCTTTGGAATACAACCAGCAATACATGGATAAGAATCCTGATGCTGCTCCAACAGACTTCATGAAGCTTGCTGAGATTTATATCAACAAGGCTAAGAAGGCTGCAGAAAACAAGGATGCTGCTAAGAAGGTTGAGAATATCGACAAGGCTATCGGCGTGTATGCTAAGTTGGCAGAGAAGTATCCTACACTGAAGGCATTTGCTAAGTTGCAGGAGGGTAATACTGCTTTCCAGAACGAGTTGGACGACAAAGCTATTCCTGCTTACCAGGAAGTAATTACAGAACTTGAGGCTAAGCAGTGTGATGCAGACGAAATCGGCTACTTGAAGCAGGCTTATCAGTACATGGGCTTCATCTACAACTATGACAAGCAGGACTTTAATCTCGCTAAGCCATATTGGGAGAAACTCTTGAAATTGGATCCAGACAACAAGTATGCTAAGGACGCTATTGAGAAGGGTTTGAAAGCTGCTGAATAAAAATAAAAACATACATACAAAAAAGGATGAACTGAGATGCAGTTCATCCTTTTTTTGCATCTTTAAAAGAAATCACAAACATCAAGAAAGAAACCATCCAAAACACAGTACGTATTCATCGGTAGCCTCTTACTTAAAACATCAACAGATTGGCGTCTAATATAGAAAAATCAGCAAGAAAATCCTGATGCGAATCACCGTACCCTAACGAAGCGCATCATTAGCACCTAAGAAAGCGCATCGTTAACACCTAAGAAAGCACATCATTAGACCTCAATAAAACGCATCATGAGAATGACCAAAAACGAGCCCAGTAAAAAGGCAATATAAAGGATAAAAAAGAGCGACTCATAGAGCCGCTCTCAAGTTTTATGTAACTAAAGTATCATCCTTAAAAATTAAGGAAGACTGATTGCCTCGTTAGGACAAACATCAGCACAAGTACCGCACTCAGTGCAGATATCTGGGTTGATAGAATACTTGTCGCCCTCAGAAATAGCACCTGATGGACACTCGTCAATACATGTACCGCATGCGATACAATCGTCACCAATTACGTAAGCCATAATAATAATGTTTTATAATGTTAATAATGTTTTTAAGCATCATATGCAACAGCCGATTTTCGACTGCCGTGTCGGCTATACCAACAATTAATGATGCAAAGATAGGAAATATTTTTCATACTACCTACAATTAGGTACTACTTTTTTTGTAATTTATACGATGTCGAAATAAACTTAAACACAATAAGATGAAAAGAATAACGTTATAAAAGTATATGAGAAGAATAATACTTAGCATCATGATGGGGCTTATTGCCACAATAGCAATAGCCCAGGAAAGGACGGTAGAGAATCGTCCTTATACAGACCTGCGCCCATTTCATTTTGGAGTAATGGTGGGTACTCACCTGCAAGACCTGGAATTCATCAACGCAGGACCTGTCACCTATACAGATGAGAATGGAGCGGAAGTCAACTCCAACGTTACCATCGATCAAGACAGATGGGACCCAGGATTTACGGTCGGAGTATTAGGAGAATTCAGATTGAGCACCCATTTCCAATTTAGAATAGCTCCTGCCATGTATTTTGGAACAAGACACCTTACCTTCCACAATATCATGCAAGACGCCAATGAAGACGGAAACACAAAACAGGAAGATAAAAAACAAGAACTGAAGACGGCATACATCTCCTCTGCCTTCGACATCATCTTCTCTGCTCCAAGATTCAACAATCATCGCCCTTATATCATGGCAGGTATCAATCCGATGATGAACCTCAGCGGTAATAAAAGCGACTACATCCAATTAAAGAAAACAGATATTTTTCTTGAACTTGGACTTGGTTGCGACTTTTATCTTCCATTCTTCAAACTGCGACCTGAATTGAAATTCATGTATGGACTCATGAATATATACGATAAAGATCATGTGAAGAACGTGAAAGATAAAAGTATGCTACCATATACTTTGGCAGCCAAGGAAGCCCATAGTAAAATGATAGCATTGACATTCTATTTCGAGTAGCCTACTCTACCACTTCCCAAGAGAAGACACAGCCATTCTTCATACCGGCATCAGCGCCCTGGAAATCAGCAGAATAAGGACTTCCGTCGGTAGGATGCTTGCCTATATACCGCTGGGTCTTCAGTGAAAGAAGCATACAGCGGTTGTAAAGCATATCCTGCCATACAAACTCCTCTGCATGAGAGGCATCAGAAGTAAGACGCACATCGCCCGACAAGCCAGCACCTGCGATATATACATATCGTCCATCTGCAGTTTTCAGCGCAATCTTGCCCTGTCCACGGTCTTCGATGATGAATTTCACGCCATTGCTCATCTCCTTTTTATTCCTGGAGCTGTGCATCAGTCCATGACTGGTAGCATTCATCAGGTTACCATCAGCAAGATTAAAGAGTCGGATGGTCTTTCCGATAGGCAGATTAGCAGTTCTGTCAGCCATCGGTTCCTCCACCTTGAAGTCATCAAAATCAGCCATGCCGCCGTTCACTCCCGCCTTGTTAAAGGCATACAGCGCTACACGCACACCCTGAAAGGTCTTCAACTGATAAGGAGAAAGCATCTGCTCTCCGATATTCTCCCAAGTCTTTCCATCAAGAGAGTAGGAATATTGCAGCAGACTCTTATCATAATCACCCCAAAGGCGCAACCATACCACCTTGTTCTTGGCAATCGGCTTCAGCACCTCCTTGTTGGTATTCTGGTCGTAGCATCTCAGGCTTAATCCCTTTTCTGTCTTCATCACGCCCAATGAAGCGTATGGCGTATTCATAGCACCGAGTCCAGCCTCATCCCCCATCTTCAGTCGGGATGCATCCAGCTTGACAGATGTATAAGAAACAGGACCGATGGCACGTTGCGTCAACGAATTCTTTGCCCAGAGCAGTTGCTTGGCAGGCATAGAATGCAATCTGAGCCATCCTTTTCGCTCCTTGTTCAGCGACCACATCTTGTCGTTCGGATTATGATTCCACTGCCAAACCGGCTTGAAGGTCTTGCCAGAGAAATCATCACATCTTTCGTATGGTGCCTGAGGTGTCTTCACCACATCATTCGGCTTGAACCAGGTGCGAGGCGAGCGGCCCAGGTTTTTCTCCAATCCGAAGTAAGGCCAGCCATCCACCCATGTGACAGGCGAAAGGCATACCGTTCTGCCCACGGCATTGAAATCCAGCATCGATAGGCCCCACCATTTGCCATCAGGAGCCTGGACGATGCCCCCCTGATGAATGGTAGCACACCCCAGATTCACCCCATTCGGTCTGTTGTTATTAAATTGATATCCATCTTCAGGAAGCGGCCTACCGATACCCATGTTACCTACGCTCCATCCAGCAGCATAACCATACGATTCGCGTTCGCTGATCACACAGGTTTCGTAAGGCCCCCAGATACTCTTGCTTCGGGCACACTGCATGCGCCCCATCGGTGAATAATCGGCAGAGAGGATATAGTACATACCATTGATTTTATACACATGATGTCCCTCACCCATCGCATTGCCTTCAGGAATCACCACCTTGCTGCTGCCCTCTACCGGACCACTCAAATCGGGCTTCAACTCCGTAACAGTCACGTTTCCATACTTATGCACGGCATAAATCTTACCATCCTCATCGAAGAGCACAGAGAGGTCGTAGATATCGCCATTAACTTTATGATGCGTCCAAGGACCCTTGGCACTATCCGAAATATACACCTGCAAACCATGTCCGTTGATATTGGAGAAGATATAGAACTTTCCGTTGTGATAGCGGATGGCAGGCGCCCAGATACCCTGTCCGTAAGCCTCCTTGCCATTGCGGAGATTGAAATCATCAGAATCATCGAATCGGTCGAAGCAATAAGAAGAGAATTCCCAGTTCACCAAATCCTTGGAATGCAGCACCACCAGTCCCGGAACACTGTGCATCGTGGTACCCGCCAGATAGTAATCCTCCCCCACTCTGATAATATCAGGGTCAGAAAACTCATCATAAAACAAAGGGTTGGTAAAGGTACCATTCCCATTATCAGCCGACCAAGACTTCCTCTCCAAAGTCTGTATCAGAACATTCTTGGCTACAGATTTTTTCTGCGCTGACGCTTCAAAAGAACCGCCTAAAAGAGCGATGCAACAGGTTGCAAATAATAATTTCTTCATTCTCATTTATAGGTCTAAAAGATTATTATAAAAAATATTGCCACAAAAGTACGAATAATTATCCAACCAGAGGTGGACAAAATGATACTTTTATGGCAACAAATGTGATTTTAGGACATTATTTAATCAGATAAGCCTTTCCAGGTTCTGTTTCCAAGTCATATTCATATACGTCAGGAATAGGAACCTTCACTCCTTCTGCTATCTGATGCTGTTCCATTACAGGCTTCACTTCTGCAGATGCAAAAAGGATATTGGGACATGTTCCTTCTGCCTTCTTCAGCTTTTTCGCCTTCAGCGGTACGTATGAGCGGAGACGCAGCACGCCTCCGATGGTGGAACGAATCTTCGCCTTCATCAGTCTGCCATTCTTCCAGTCCATATCCACCACAAAGCCGCCACGGGCACGAAGTCCCTTTACGCTTCCCTCGTTCCAGGCATCAGGCAATGCCGGCAAGAGATGCACGGCTCCGTCATGACTCTGCAGGAGCATCTCTGCGATGCCGGCTGTTACTCCGAAGTTGCCGTCTATCTGGAATGGTGGATGGGCATCGAAGAGATTCGGATAGGTTCTGCCATCAGGATATTCCTTTGCCTGCGCATCAGATGGCAACAGACGAAACATATTGCTGATGATTCTGAAAGCATGATTGCCATCAAGCATGCGTGCCCAGAAATTTGTCTTCCAACCCAGACTCCAGCCCGTAGCCTGGTCGCCACGATGCTTCAGAGTGGTGGCTGCGGCATGGAACAGTTCCGGATGAGAAAAAGGAGAAATCTGATTGGATGGATACAATCCATAGAGATGCGAGATATGGCGATGCTCATTCTTCGGATCATCCGCATCCACAAGCCACTCCTGCAACTGTCCGTACTTTCCTATCTGCATTGGCGGAATCTGAGAAATCAACTGCTGCATCGCCTTGCGTTCAGCTTCATCAACCCCCAATATTTCAGAAGCCTTCACGGCACTGGTTAAGGCATCGAAGGCTATCTGGTTATCCATTGTACATCCCGCCGTTACGGCAGTTTTCTTTCCTTTAGGTCCCTGTTCCGGACTCACCGACGGCACGGTTACCTTCCATTCGGTGCCCGGCAGCTTCTGCATATAGTCGAGATAGAACTCCGCTGCCCCTTTTATCACTGGATACCACTGCTTTAGGAAATCTTTATCGCCTGTATAAAGATAATGCTGCCATAGATGAGTGGTTAGCCAAGCGCCACCATTCGGGAACATGCCCCACTGCGCACCATCTACCGGGCCTGCTATACGCCAGATATCAGTATTATGATGTGCCATCCAGCCACGGCAGCCATACATTTCTCTAGCCGTCTTGGCTCCCGTCTCACTCAAATCCTTAATCAAGGAAAACAAAGGACCAGTGGTATTACCGAGATTAGCAACCTCTGCAGGCCAATAATTCATCTCGGTGTTAATGTTGATGGTATATTTACTATCCCAAGGCGCATTCCTGTTATTATTCCAGACACCCTGTAGGTTAGCCGCCTGTCCTCCTGGCTGAGAAGAGGAAATCAGGAGATAGCGACCATAGTTATACATCAGCGCCACCATTGCCATATCCTTGCTGCCAGCAAATTTCTCCAGACGTTGGTTGGTAGGCAGCGAAGCATTGGAATCAGTTGGCAGAGTCAAGGAAGAAGTACCAAACTGTTTCTGATAGGCCTCCACATGTCGTTTCTCTAACTGGGCATAGCTCATCAGTTTCACCTTATTTATATAGTCGGCATTACGCTGAGCGGCATTGCCCGATACATCGTGATAGTTCACAAAGTTGGTAGCTGCGCTCACGATGATGGTAGCCTCAGTGCCATCCGTCTTCACATCAGCTACGCATTCGGCGGTAAGAGCAGCCTTGATACCCTCCTGGTCTTGTCCCTTCACCGTCAGTACAACCCCTGTAGGCGTTTTCTGAGTCTGATGTTCAAAAGGCGAATTCAGAGAAACATCGATATTCAAAGCCCCCTTTCTACTCGCCTTGATGTGGCAAACTATGATGCCATCCGCCAGCGAAGCAAAGGTGGTACGGGTATATCTTACGCCATCCATCACGAAAGAAGTCGTGGCAATCGCCCTCTTCAAATCCAGGTTGCGCACAAACTGCTCAGCCTTTCCTTGATTCTTCATTCTGATATGCAGATTTGCCATCGGCAGGAAGCGCATGCCATGAGGCCCTGGGATGAAGGTCTGGTTGATGAGAGCCGCCGCCGCCTCTTCCCTACCATTGAAGATGAGTTCCCTCACCTTTGGCAGAGTCTCCAAAGATTTCGTACTATTGTTGTTATGGGGACCACCACTCCAGAATGTTTCCTCATTCAACTGGATATTCTCATCCGTGGTTCCGCCATATACCATACCTCCCAAATGAGAATTTCCTATAGGTAAAGCCTCCAACCAATGTTGGGCAGGAGCGTTATACCAAAGTCGAGTACTATTATCTATGCAACTTGTCTTAGCCATCATCTCTATCGGAAACAATAGTCCCAAGACCCAAGCCCCCAAAATCATCTTATTTCTGTTCATAAAATCAGCATTGATTAGTAATTAAAAACGGCACAAAGATAAGGAAACTTTTTGATTTTCCATCACTTTGTGCCGTCAAAATTAAAAATATCTCAAACTTTAAACCTATTTTCTTTTAGAATACTCAAAAGAATCTACATCTATATATCCTCCAGTAGCCTTTGTTGCATAGTTATAGATGGCAATACGGGTTCCCATAAAGAGACGTCGATAATCATATTGCATCTTGAAATCCTTGATGGCAGGAATCCAGGTCTTTCCATCTATACTATACAATAAGGTGGCGAGATCCTGATGAAGACGGAAATCGCAGCTCATCTTCAGATAGATAATGCTTGATTTCGTTGCCTTATCCTGCTTCAGATTCAAAGGCTGGCGATACACCTCCTCACGCTTCACATCGGTCACAGCCTTTTCCTTTTCAGTCAAAGCTACACTCTCCTTGGTACCCACCACAAAGAGCTTCTTGCCTTCCTTTACGATAGAAAGCAGGGCTGCATCACCTTGAAAGGCTGACAAGCCAGCCACATCGCCATCTTTCATCTTGCTCACATCCATCTTGATGATTCCCTCGCAGGTTGGTCCTTCGGTACGTGTACTGATGGTATTGGGAGCCAGGAAGATGTTAGGAACAATGCGGGAAGTCTTCAGACGGAGCCAGCCCTTGCGCTCTGTGAGCGACCAGGCATTATCCACAGGATTGTGGTTCCACTGCCACTGCAGTTCCAGTTTATCCTTCGAGAAATCGTCGCTATACACGAGTCCCTTGCCGTCGTAGCCCAGCACAGGCTTCTGCATCTTGGCAGGAATATTGCCCTTCTCATCGGTCAGCATAGGCCATCCATTCTTCCAGGTACATGGCTCCAGCGTGAGCACTCTGCCCACACCACCACGGTCTTGGAATACGATGCCATACCAGTTGCCATCCTGATCATCTACAATTGTACCTTGTCCCACGCCGTTGAATCCGGCAAACTCCGTTTCCAGAATCACCTTCTTTTCATAAGGGCCCTGAATGTGATCTGCACGATAACAAACCTCACGACGAGGATGTCCCTGTGGCCACGAAATCATCAGGAGATAATACTTGCCATTGTGTTTAATCATGCGGGAGCCTTCGAGCAAACCCGTTTCATCAGCATCACGCTCAAAGAGTTTACGATGGCTACCCGGCACCACTTCCGTAAGGTCTGAATTCAGCTGCACCATCTCTCCCGTTCCATAAACCACGTATGCCTTATCATCGTCATCGAAGAAGAGAGCGGCATCATGGAAATGCTGCAAACGGCTGTGGATAGTCCATTTGCCCTCGATATCATCGGCGGTGCAGATATAAGTCTCTCCACCAGGATTATCGTTCGGAGCAAAGAGCGCATAGAACTTGCCACGATGATACTGCAGCGAAGTGGCCCACTGACCACGACCATACACCGTACCCTCCTTCATGTCATACTTAGGCGAATCGGTAAGTTTAGGGAAGATATAGTTCACGGTTTCCCAGTTCACCAGATCCTTCGATTTCATGATAGGCGCACCCGGCATCAGATGCATGGTGGTGCTTACCATATAGAAGCTGTCACCCACACGGATTACATCCACATCAGGCACATCAGCCCAAACCACAGGATTGGCGAAATTCTTCTCAAACTTCCACCAGTCAAAATTGAAGAGTTTGCTTCCCTTCAATCCCTTGAACACGAAGTATATATCATGCTTTCCTGTCACTTTCTTTAGCATTTGTGCCGAGAAAGTCTTCCACTTTTCCCAGCCACCAGTCTTGCTGACATCTATCTTTGCCACCAGTTCACCATCCTTTTTATCGAGATGAACCTCCAGCGAACCTCCAAGCGAAGAGCACGCCGCTGAGATGGCAAATGCATCCGGACTCTCATTTCCGAAATCCACCTCACGTACCTTGATATAATCACCTGTATGAATTTCAGAAATATAAACACCCGTGTCATCGGTCTGCTCCGACTTCACTCCCTTAGAGAAAGCGATGGTTTCAGCCTCCTGACGCTTGTAAGGATTGAGGGTTGCGATAGGAGCCACTCCTTCCTGAGTATGGTGGATAATTGGGAATGTGCCGTCGGCATTATATTTGAATTCTTCCACAGCCACGCTGCGTCCGAATCCGCCACCCAGTTTACCCGTATGATAGAAGAAATAAGACTTGCCCTTGAAGTCGGTCACACCGCAATGGTTAGTAAAGGAACCCGTATCTTCCAATGGCATGATTTCGCCCTTATACTTCCATGGTCCGAAAGGCTTCTTGCTCATGGAATAAGCGATATGCTCAGGCACTCCACCTGCAGCATAGAGCATATAATAGTTCTTGCCACGCTTCATGAACCAAGGTCCCTCTGTGTAGCAATCTTTATATTTTCGGGTAGAATCACGCTTCTCCACGTCAGGCGAACCGAATTCCTCCTCAGTCATCACGATTCTGCCCACTTCACGCTTTTCATCAACAGCTGCCTTAGCATCTATACCACCCTTGAAGCTGATCATATCTTTATTCAGTTTGGCATAGTAAAGATGCGGATTACCCCAATAGAGATAAGCCTGACCATCCTCGTCCATCCAGACGGTAGGGTCGATATTGTCCCAACTTCCATTATCGAAAAGCGGTTTGCCCAGCGCATCCTTGAACGGACCGGTAGGAGAATCAGCCACAGCTACGCCGATAGCCATTCCACCCGTCAGTTTAGAGTGCGCACAGATATACCAGTAATACTTACCATTACGTTCGATAGTCTGTGCTGCCCAGGCACGGTCGTCTGCCCAGGAAAAAGAACTGAGGTCGAGCGGAGAACCATGGTCTGTCCAGTTCACCATATCCTTGGTGGAATACACACGCCATTCGTTCATCCAGAAGAAGTCAGCCTTATCTTCATCATGACCGGTATATACATAGAGACGGTCTCCGACAACCAGAGGTGCCGGGTCGGTAGTTAACTGTGTTTGTACGATTGGGTTCTGTGCATAGGCAGCTCCCTGCATGGCAAGCAGCCATGCGCTTATCAGTAACGGCTTTCTGAGAGCCAAGATTTTCGTTGTATTCATCATTATGATTGTTTTTTCGTTTAATGCTGCAAAATTACGAAAAAACAATCATAATGACTTTATAGAATGTTTCAAAAACTTTATTAAGTTTATCTTACTACACAAACTCTATTGGTGATTGATGCACTTGTCTCATTCTTGAGTTGAATATATGCTAACATATACTTTTCTACAATTAATGCTTTACAAGTCTCACACCATAAATCTGTCCAACTTGCTTGCCCTTATGAGCCACAAACTTCACTCTTATTTCCTTCTTGCCCTTAACAAACTCTGAAGGAATGGCATAATCAACGGTCTTAAACTGTGTGGTGCGCCAGCGATGACTGTTGTTCACGCTGCAAAGCAACTTGTCGTTGACATAAATATCAAACTCACTTGTACGCCATTCATCCTGTCCCCAGAACTTGAGCTGAAGGCTAAGATTAGTCTCTCCCTTGGTCTGCATCAGATAGCTGAAGAAATGCCCATCCCTTGCATCACGGAAAAAGACGCCCTCAGTATTACCACGCTCAGTAACATCAGCCTCCATGTTATGATCAGTCTCAGGCTGCTGTTCTCCAGGGTTCACCTTATCCACAGTTCTAGCCTCCAAAGCCTGACGGGCTTTTTCCTCATCAGCCAACTTCTGCATATAAGCCTTGTAATCATTCTCGCCTAATGCCAACCAATACATCATATATCGAGAATCATGAATCTCGAAGAAAGGCTGCAGTTCACCATCAATGGCATTCTCCATTCGGGTGGCAAGTTTAAAGTGCAAAGGCTTGCCAGGAACTGGCTTCAGGTTTTTGGCAATGTCGTCGAGATGTTTCGGCAACAGAATAGGAGCCTCATCAAGAGCCAGTTTCTTTCCACCGGCATACTGTCCGAAACGGCTGTCATCGGCAATGAGTCCACGCATATCCTCCGTTCCCGTCTTCATGCCGAGCAGGATAGGACCATACATGATTGCCACATACTGAGGCACATTGATCATCGGTTTGATGTAAGCGTGCATAGGCATAGAAATCTTTACCTGGTCACCCTTCTTCCATTTGCGCTTCATGCAGACAAATCCATTCTCCTCATAGCTATCGGCATCAAAACCAACACCCTTCACGGTGAAGTTTTCACACCAAGATGGCTTACGGACTTTCAGGATGAAAGTTCCCTTACCCTTGGCTACTTCTACGACTGATGACTCAGCATACGGGAAGGCAGTCTGCTGACGAATCACCATCTTTCTATCCTTCCAATTCAACTCGGAAGCCACGAAGAGATTCACATACAGAGCATCATCCTCCGCCTTTACACCCTTATCGTGCGTCCAGACAAACTGTCCATACTTTCCGTGGTCTTCCATACCTGTTCCCACGCAGCACCACATCGCCTCATTAGGAGCAGAATAGTTGCGATAATGGCGAGGACGGGCGGGAGTGAAATAGACATAGCCGCCATGCTGCGGATGCTGGGCAGAGAGGATATGGTTGAACATCGCAGTCTCGTAAAAGTCGCCATACATGCCATTAGGCTTCACTCGGTTCAGATCCTCGGTAAGTTTCAGCATATTATAAGTATTGCAAGACTCCGGTCCATCGATGTCGTTGATATAGTCGATGCAATTTTCCTTAGTCGGGAAGTGCTCACGCCTGCTGTTACCTCCCAAAGCCAGCGAACGCTGACGTGTCACAATTTCCCAGAAATACTCGCTGGCATTGTGATATTGCACATCATGAGCCAACTCAGCGATGCGCTGATAGCCGATAACCTTTGGAATCTGCGTATTGGCATGCATATTGTCAAGACAGTCCTTGCCGTTTTCCAGAGGAACAAGCAACATTCTGTGGGAGAAGCGTCGGGCACAATCCAGATATTTCTGCTCACCGGTAATAGCGTATGCATCAGCAAGCACCTCGTTCATGCCTCCATGCTCGTTGCCGAGCATTTTCTCCATCTGTTCGTCGTTCAGATCACGCGTAATGTCCACAGCCCAATCGCAGAACTTCAGAAACAGATTCTTTGCCTGTTCATTGCCGCAATAGAGCCATGCATCACGAAGACCTGCATACATCTTATGAATGTTATAGAAAGGTGCCCATGTTCCGAAGTAAGGTCCGAAATCTCCTTTACTGAAAGCTGTCCACATCTTGGCACTATTCGGAACACCACCGATATAGTTATGGCACCAGGCTTCATGGCGCTGATTGTTGGCATCAAGCACCAGTTGGAGTTCGGATATCATATATTCCATGCGCTTGCGGCACTCCTCATTGCCTGTGGCCGCATTGATGGCAAGGGCCGACAGATAATGTCCGCCCACATGTCCGTCCAGTCCATCCCAGTTGGGATAAGAAGGTTTGCGAGGTTGCAAGCCTGCCTCCTTGCGATAAGGGGCCAGCATACGGTCGCAATCATATTTCAGGAGCACCTGCACGTTCAAGTCGCGAGCATGCTTCAATGGTCCGTCCAGAAGGGTGATGTCGCCCAGCGGGAACTCATCCTTATAAAGTTTATCTTGCGCCACAACACCCAAGGCAGGCGCAATGCTCAACAGAGCTATCATCAGTTGTTTCTTCATAATTTGATATTATTTTAAATTCTTAATAAAAGTGTATATGCGGACAATTACATTTAGCTTATGGCTTTCAATGAAAAAACACTTCTTTTAATGTTTTTTCTTACTCACTAAATTTCCACCAATCCAGGAAGAAGAGGTTCTGCTTCTGGATGTCGCCTCCCTTGAAGACGAAGTAGAGGTCGTGTACACCCTTTACCTTCTTCACCCAGGTAGAGAAGGTTTTGTATTCGTCCTTGGTGTTGCTGATATCCACCTTGCCGATGCACTGGCCGTTTACCCCATCAAGACGGATTTCGATGCTGCCGCCCAACATGTGGCAAGAGGCAGAAACCTCAAACTTACTTGCACCCTTCTTGAAGTCAACACCCTTCACGAGGATATACTTTTCCTCATCAACATTCGTAACCACCTGGTTCCATTTGTTCTTCTGCGCCCACTGATTCTTTGGCTGCGTCTTCAATCCATAGCCCCAAGCCATCGTCTCAGCTTCCACCTGGCGATAAGGGTTGAACCATTCTATCTGCTCCAACTTGCAATCCTGGAAGTATGGCAACTCCTGGATGGTTCCGTCAGGATTGTAAGTCATCTCGGCTGCAGATACCGAACGCTGCTCGGCATGACGCCCCGTCTTCAAACGGAAGATGTCATAATTCAAGCCGAAGCAATAGCTCTTGCCCTTATAGTCGATGATGCCCGGATGATTGCCACGAGTGCGAGGCGTATGGTTCATGATATGTCCCTTATATTCCCATGGTCCGAGCGGATTCTTGCTCATCGCATAACCGATGCCCTCAGGACAGCAGGTAGAAGCATAAGCCAGATAATAATTGCCATTGCGCTTCCAGAGCCAAGGACCTTCCTGATAATCCTGAATCTTCGGGAAGTGCATGATGGAATCAGAATAAGAAATCATGTCCTCGTTCAGTTTCACTGCCTTCAACTCCGGGTTGCCCCAATACATGTAAGCCTGGTTATCATCATCAATCCATACGGTAGGGTCGATGTCGAACCAGTCGCCCTCCCATGCCAGAGGCTTTCCGAGAGGATCCTTGAAAGGTCCGAATGGACTATCTGCTACCAGCACTCCGATGCCATGACCGTGGATAGGGCAATACATATACCATTTGCCATTGCGCTCGATGACCTGCTCTGCCCAGGCACCATTCTCGCCCTTGAACCACTTGAAGTCTTTCAATGAAGCCACGGCACCACGGTCTTGCCAGTTTACCATATCCGTTGAGGTATAGAGCAGCCAGTCTTTCATCAGGAACCCCTCAGCCCCATCCTCATCGTGGGTGGTATAGAGATAAACCGTATCGTTGTGCACATAAGGTGCAGGATCGGCCGTATACTTGGTCTGGATGATTGGCAAGTTGATGTTCTGTGCTGTTGCAACAGTTCCCATGCCAGCCAAAAGCAGGGATAAAATCATTCTGTATCTAGTCATTTTATGATTTAAATTAATTATTAGTTGATTAAATTGTTGTTTGTGGATGCAAAGATAAGCCAAAAAGTAGAATTCTACTTTTTCACATGTTTCAAATACTTAATATGATGTAACACATAAGAAAAAGGTGCGTCATAAAATGATGCCACACCCTCTTTTGTTTTTAGCCTTTACATTATATTATATAGCAAAAAGCAATCTTGCCATTATGGATATAGATACCCTTGGTTGGGTGTTCTACCCGCTGACCCTGAAGCGTGTACCAGCCGGAGTTCTGTCTGGTCTCCTGACCGCTGATATTCTCAGCACTCTCAACCTACTACTCCCCAAACTTCCACCAATCCAATACGATCGTCTTATCTTCATCTATCATAAAGTTCATACCAATCTTTTCCACGGTTTTGCCTCTTAGGGCAAAAGCATCAGCATAATGTTTGTTGTTGATTTGGTCAAGAGCCTCTTGTGCCGACTTATTAAATTTCAGTTCTATCACATAGATGGTATCCTTTGTTTCCATCGTAATGTCTGTTCTTATACCGAGACTTAAAATCTCTTTTATGAAATATAGGAGTAGAAAAAGAATACTGAAAAAAGAAAGTCGCTGATTATTAGTCCAATACATGATTTTTAACAGTTTTTTCTTTTTCAGACCTTTTTTTTTATGCCATTACTTTATATAATATTTACTATCAAATCGAGTGCCCTCTTTTTCTATCTCCTTCCCAACCATAGAATAGAGCATCTTTCGAATCTCTTTCATATCTATATCAGGAATGCGCTCTGCTATATCAGATATTTTACTCAAAGGATGCACACGGAGATCTTCCATAATTAGTGCCTTAAGAACATGTGGTTCTATAGTCTTCAAACTAGTAACAATGTTAGATTTTGCATTTTTCAGCAAAGTTGTATTGATTTGGAAAAATGATCCTTTCTTGACGCCACCTTTCGTTATCAGATTGCTTTTGTCTAAGTTATCGATATAGCTTCTCAATCGTTCTTCTGCAGATAGCTGGAGGATTTTAGATAAATCAGTTGCGGCAATGCGTTTCTCTCTGGCTATGATGCCGAAAGCTATCTTGTTCTTTTGGGAAAGCTGATAATTATGGTCAACATAATCCATCAGGCGAACAACTTCTTTATCCGTAATCTCTGCACTTTGATATACCGTGACAGTGTTGAATGTTGATTCTATCTCTGGTTGTTTCTTTGCTTCAACGGCATCCAACTCATAAATCAAGTCATAGCCAGAGCCCTCACCTTCCATCAATCCAAGTGCAGTCAGTATCTCAATCATATTCGGATTACGTCTGTGCTTAGTATGAAGGATGTTGTCTTTGGTTACACCCAAAGGGAGACCACCAGGATTGGAGATGCTGATATAACCTGGATATACCTTGATTGTGATGTCGTTAGAGATGGTTCTTGAACTATGAGCCAAACTGTTAACAAGCAACTCTCTGATTAAGTTCTCGTTATAATAGCGTACTGTCTTACGGAAGAGTCCATTAGGCATCTCATAGCTATAGGTCAACTCTACAGCCTTGTCCATAATATCTTCCAAAAGTTCTTTCGGATTACGTGTATTGTCACGCCATTCCAATTTGTTGGTTTTGTTCTCCAAGTCATCATATACGATATATTGCACAGTGATAGGATAGCAAATACGGCTACGCTGTTTGGCTGTACCAATCCATAAGACACCAAGATTAGTCATCTTGTTGCCGTCAAGAAGATGGTACTGTTCGCCAATTTCCATATCGTCGAGCTGCTTGATATGCTGCTTCACTCTATCAGATTGGCGTATATCATTAGCGAATTTAGAGAGATTCGTCTTATTCTCATCTTCCAATTCAAATCGTGTTGGCACAAGTTCCCATTGGAAAGCTCCTTTCTCTTCTCCTACACGTTGAATATCTTCACTACGCACAGGCTCGCATTTGTCTGCGACACGGATGTACATTTTGCCATCAGAAGTGGTGGCATATGAATGGAGTGAAGGGAATACTGTGATGGCAAAGTACTGGCTGCCAGTTTCGTCAGCACATACGTCGCCTACAGCAAGACCTACATTGAAACAGAGTCCACGCAATCTTGTAACGGCACTATTTGCCTCTTCTTGCGGTATGACTTGATTGGGAGCAGGCTTCTTTGTCTTGTCCTCCACGCCAATCATAATCTGTCCTCCTTGCGCATTGGCTAAAGCTACACAAGTAGTAGAGAGTTCCTTGAATCCTTTCTCTCCAGTTCGAATCTTTTGCAGACTCTTGTATTCTATCTTTTGTTGCTCTGTATTCATGTTTACTTGTTAATCTTTAAACAGCTACAAAGATAAGCAAAAATCCCGAAACCGCCAAGCGATTTCGGGATTTATTATGTATTCAACTATGTCCCCAATACCTTGAAGGGGATTTTATCAGTATTCTTACTATCTGTTCAGTTCCTTGATGATTTTCTCCAGATTGTCAAGCTGGCGGGCATCCACTTTCACATCTACCAGATTTCCTTTCTTGTCGAAGAGGCGATAGGATGGATAAGAGTGAACGTTGAGATAGTTCTCGATGGCACGCTGCTGAGCCGCTGGCAAGTTATAGTGGGCGATATTGTCGCCAACCAGATTATTCAGTCTGATGATATTTTTCCATGACTCTTCAGGACTGTTGTTTGCCATGTATAGATACACCACATCGTATGGCGCCAACCGTTCGAACTCTTCCTTCGAATGGGCAAGAGCCATCTTGCAAGGGGCACACCAGGTTCCCCAGACATCCAGCAATACAAGCTTTCCCTTATAAGGCTCCAATATATGGCGAAGAAGTTTCTCACCATCGCTCATATCCTGCGGAGCTGTCTTGATACTAACTGTAATATCCTTGTTCTGCAAAGACAGGTACTTTCGGTGTTCTGCCAATACTTTTTCCCTGAGAACTTCAGAACTGATGCCATGTTCAGTCAGGTCAAGTCCATAACTATTGAGTGGCATGGCTAGTCTTTCCAACATCTCAAGAAGGGATTTGGAGATGATGACATCTTTCTGCTGCTGGCTGCACCCCATGCTATCAGCTATATGCTGGGCATAATATACTTCGAGGAGAGGAGTCTCATCCTTAAGCATCTTGGCAATATCTTCTCTTTCAAGGATTGCCGTAGCACGCTTGGCAAGGACTGAGTTGGAAAAAGCATTTACTATTTCCTCCTGCTCCTTGGCATCTGTCGTCTGATATTGCTTGATAGTTATGGCATCCAGATTCTTAGCCCATTGTTCCACCGTAGCAATTTCTGAATCGGTTATCGCAATATCCCCCAGAGCCTTGTGCTTTCTCAACAGTTCCGGATAAGAATTGGTGGATAAGAATCCATAGGTCCTTCCCATGGGGGTACTGTACTTTAACCTTCTTTCCTGGCCGATGAGATCAATAGTCAGCATATTATAGTCACGAAACTGAGTATAAGGCTGCGGAATCTCCTTCCATATTTTTTCCACTTGGCTCACATATTCCTGAGGGAAAATATGGTCTTTTACGTGATATGCTCCTTGTAAGATTGATGATGCATAATTACAGAGAAGATATCGGGCAGTATAGTCCTGATAACATTTGGAGATAGATGCCGATTCTCCTATCAGTTTTCGTAAGTTCCCTTCAGCCTCCTTATATCTGGTTTCAAGAATCTGCATCATCTCCTGGGCTGGAACCTTATTTTCATACTTACCTGGATATTCTGCGTTAATCATTGGGATAGGATGGGCCAGCAGTTCGTTTTGCAAGCGGCATTTTTTGCCCATAAAGATGGAATGTCCAGACTTGAAGTCATAGAGCAGATAATAGGTCTCACCTGGCTCCAATACCGTGTTGATATAAGTATGTTTCCAGTCCATGAAAACCTCGGTAGAGTTGATGAGAGGCACTTTGATCTCAAATCTGCCAAGAGAATCGAGCTTGCTATAATTGCTCACTTCCTTGAATGTGTAAAAGAGGTCATAATACTGCACACTATACTCCTGCCCTCTATCCCAAAATTCCTTAGGCATATTTCTGAGCCATCCCACAACAATAGCCGTATCGGGCTTGTTATGAGTATCCTTCAGACTTGTGGTCTCATCTTTCTGCGGATAATCCGGAAGGGTGGAAGTGGTAATGAGCGAATATTCGGCTTTCTTGCCGTTGATGGTCATCGTGCGCTTGCCATGTTGAGGTTTGTCGATGTTGACAGCCAGGTCGCTCTTGCCATCGGTAAGGATGAAAGAGTACTTGTCGCCCTTCTGATTCTTCTGCTTGTATTGCCAGTAACGGCAGTCGTAGATGGCGAAATCTTCATAGAATCCTATCTCCCAATCGCCGGTCGCATCGTTGCGCCAAAGCGAGGAGAAGAGCTGTTTGATGCGGGTATCGATATTCTCGATGCCAAATATCTTGAAGTTCTTCTTGCCGTCACCTTCCAGGAAGTCAAACTTTCGGGTCTTCTTGGGGAGCGGTGCGAAGTGGAAGACCACATCCTCCTTGCCTGAGCTAGGCGTATAGTGTTCTTCGTCAAGTTTCAGTCCATCACAGCTCTTGACGAGATATTTCTTGCCATCAGCAAGGAGATAGGTTTCCTTCACAAACTTTACCCAATAGTGTGGGGGAAAAGTGATGTGCATGAACACTCGTGTTTCATCATCTGCGAATTCCACACGATAGATGTTGAGTTGAGATTGAAAAGGATCATAAAATAGCTGATTCGATTCAGCTACCGGCTGTTCCCAGACAATAGGTTTCTTGCCATTCCCTGCCCAGCAAGTACAGAGCCAGATGGCTGCAATAAGTACACAAAGGATTCTTTTCATAATTCGATTATTTTATTGGATTGATACTATTGAAAGCAGTATATATTAATTAGTATACCGTTACTTAATATTCAATAGAAACATCCAGTTTCTTCAAGTCCTTATCAGCCGAACTGCTGCCGTAATAAACCTCATACTTTCCTGCCTTGGCACGGACGGTATTGGTTGCAGCATCGAAGAGTTCGAAGTTTCTGCTATCCAGCGTAATGACAGCCTCAGCAGTCTTTCCAGCCTTCACCTCCACTCTCTCGAAAGCCTTCAAGCTCTTCAATGGTCCTTCGGTATCGGCAGGATCCTTCACATACACCTGCACCACCTCGGTTCCATCCTTCTTTCCTACATTGCTTACCGGCACCTTCAGCGTAATCTTCTCACCCTTCTTCAGGATAGAGTTAGAAAGTGTAGCATCGCCCATACGGAAAGAAGTGTAGCTTAAGCCATAACCGAATGGGAAGAGTGCATCGTTCATATAACGATAGGTTCTGCCCTTCATGCTGTAATCCTTGAAATCAGGCAACTGCTCTGAATTCTTATAGAACGTAATAGGCAACTTGCCGGCAGGATTATACTCTCCGAAGAGTACACGAGCCACAGCCTCTCCACCTTCCTGACCAGGATACCAGGCCTGGAGAATGGCATCGCAACTCTCTGTCTCTGGAGTCAAGGCGATAGCCGAACCCGAACAGTTGACAAAGACAACCTTTTTGCCCGCCTCCTTCAAAGCCTTCAGGAAATTGCGCTGAACCTTAGGCAATTCGATGTTGGTGCGGTCACCACCCTTGAAGCCAGAAATCTCGATAGGCATTTCTTCACCTTCCAACTGTGGAGAGATACCACCTACGAAGACAACGGTCTCGCAATCCTTCAACTGCTTGAGCGAAGCCTTATAGTCGATAGGATTCTCATGACCGATATTGATCTTCATATTGGCATTATAGTTAGGCATCTCAGCATATCGTATTTCTATCTTATACTCCTTACCTTTCTCGCCATCAAACTCAATACGAGATTGCGCAGTACGCCAATCGCTCTTCTCTGACTTTTTCTCACCATTCAGATAAACCTCATAATGACCGCAGGCAGCCACATCGAGCAATACCTTGGCGTTCTGCTTAGGACGGAATACGGTTTCATACTTGGCAGAAAATCCTGTGAGCTTCACGTTTGGAGCAAAGGCATGCTGACCATAGGTAGTTACCTGCACAGGATTCTTTTCCTGGGTGATGGTAACAGGCTTACCTTCCATTTCACGATTGTTCCAGAAAGTGCCCTTAAAGCCCATCTTGCCATCCATGCTACACTGGTCGAAGTAAGAATCCAAAGTCTGGTCGTTCACCAGGTCGCACCCTTTAAAGGTGACGACCTGATTTTTCTTCAAACGACTCTTGATACCATCCAGGATGGTAATTGTCTGTCGTGGAGTACCATTATAGTTTCCCCACATCATCGGTTCGTTATCCACATTTGGTCCGATGAAAGCAATCTTCTTTACCTTTTTATCGAGAGGCAATACCTCATTCTTGTTTTGGAGCAGCGTCATGGTCTGCAGAGCCATATCGAGCGAGAGCTGGCGATGCGCCTTGCTGCAAAGCACCGATACAGGAATCTTCGACCATGATACTATCTTGTTGTCATCCATCTCACCCAAGTCGAAACGACCTTCGAGCAGACGAATCACATGCTTATCAACTTCTTCTTCAGTCAGGGCACCATACTTCACAGCCTCAGGCACCGATTTATATACATAATTAAATCCACATTCTACATCGGTTCCAGCCAATACACCCTTAGCTGCTGCATTTCTGGCATTGCTCGAAACCTTATGATTCTCCCAGAAATCAGTAACAGCACCACAGTCGGAAACTACCAGGTACTTGAATCCCCACTCATCCCTGAGAATCTGCTGCAAAAGGCGGGTGTTGCCGCAGCATGGTTCATCATCCCAACGCTGATAGGCACACATCACCTCACGCACCTTTGCATCCTGCACAAGCGATTTGAAGGCAGGCATATAAGTTTCCCAAAGGTCGCGCGGTGTAACATCGGTAATATTGTCTGTATGGCGAGCCCATTCCGGTCCGCTATGAATTGCATAGTGCTTGGCACAAGCCCAGAGTTTGCGGTATTTCGTATCTTCAGGTCCCTGCAATCCGCGCACCACGGCACATCCCATCCTACTGGTAAGATAAGGATCCTCGCCATAGGTTTCCTGTCCACGTCCCCAGCGAGGATCACGGAAGATATTCACGTTTGGAGTCCAGACAGACAAAGCATGGAAACGGGTTACATCTCCTCCCTTCTGCTGCAGTTCATTCCATTTGGCACGCATCTCATCAGATGTTGCATCAAAGACTCTATACACCATTCTGTCGTTAAACGAAGCTGCCATTCCGATAGGTTCCGGAAAGACGGTTACATCTCCCATGTTCGCCACACCATGTAGTGCTTCGCTCCACCACTGGAATCTCTTGATTCCCAATCGTGGGATAGCCGGCGAATCATCCAGCATCAGAGAAGCTTTCTCTTCCAAAGTGAGACGACCACATAAATCTACCGCTCTCTCATGAGCTGAGAGAGCAGGATTCTGATAAGGCAACTGCTGCGCTGAGGCATTGCCGGAGGACATAGTTACCACAAACATCAAAGCTGCGTATATAACTTTCTTGTTCATTGTAATTACTATTAAGCTATTAGTATATTAAATTGTTATTTGCGCTGCAAAGGTAAACAAAAAAGCAGAATACTATTTTATCACAAGTATCAAATACTTTCAATTATGTAACTTACATCTGTACCTTTACAGCCTTTCCGTCATATTCCACACTCTTGCTTGCCTGCATAGGCTGATCGCCCGCACCACTATTGGCACCCACCAGTACGATGTGGAATCTGCGATGCTGGAGCATTCCCTTATAGCTGCCCTTGCGTGGTGCGATGTTCAGGGTTCTGTCTGCTTCATTCCAAACAAACTTGATTTCCGAGAATTTACCTTTCTCATAGTTGTAGTTGTCGCCCTCATCCTCATAGAGCGTAAATTTACCATCAGCACCAGGATAGACACGAATTTCCAACTCATCCCAAGGCTTCTCTGAACTATACTGCACTTCAGGACCGAATGGCAGGATGGTACCTGCCTTGATGAATACAGGCATGATGTCGATAGGACAAAGGCGCTGGATATCCTGACCGCCCTCATACTGGGTGTTGCTCCAGAAATCATACCATTTATTACCCTTTGGCAAGTAAACATTCACAGGCGCAGCTGCCTTCCTTACATCAGGATAGATGGTATGGCCCTTCTTCTCCTTATCCTTCCAGGTGTATAAAGGATCGGTTACCGGTTTCACCAGGATGTTGCGGCCGAAGAGATACTCATCGTTCAGGCGGGAAGCCTTCTTGTCGTGGGCATAATCCATCACCAAGGCACGCATCATGCTTCCGTTATTCTGTACACAGTCGCTAGCCGTACTGTAGATATAAGGCAAAAGTCGATAGCGCAACTTGATGGTCTTAATTATAGCATCATAAGCCCAGTCGCCCTGCTTTCCGAATTCATACAGTTCGCTTACCATCGGCGAAGAACAGTGGTTGCGCATCAACGGCATGAAGGTACCCCACTGCATCCATCGTGTCTGCAGTTCCTGAAGGGCAGGGTTCTTTGGATTCTGTTCAAACTCCCAGTAGAAGAAACCACCCAGGTCAGTGTTCCAGAATGGGATACCACAGAGGGAGAAATTCAAGCCTGATGGAATCTGATTCTTCATCTCGTTCCAGGAAGCCACCACATCACCGCTCCAGCAGATGGTGCCATAATGCTGAATACCGAAACTGCCGCTTCGGGTCATCTGGAGCGAACGCTTTGTGTTGCCCTTCATCGCTCTTTGGTGCTCGTAGATGCTCTTGTTGTGCAACAAAGGGAAAGCGTTCTTCACTCCCAACCATGAACCATCGAAGGTCTGATAGTTCTCATCGCCCGGCTTCTCAAAATGGTCTGGCTCCGTAGAATCGGTCCACCAGGCATCGAATCCCATCTGGTAGAGATGAGTAAGATACTTCCAGTAGAGGTTGCGAGCCTTCGGATTGAAGACATCGTATGGCATCACGCCACTGTTTCTTGGCCACGTTTCAAAAGGAAGGAGGGCATTCATCTTTTTCAGTTCACGATACTGCTCTGTCCAAGGACCGAAACTTGCCCAGATGGAAATCATCAGATGGGCATCGTTCTTATGAACATACTTCACCATCTCTTCCGGACTCTTCAAGCGGGGTTCTCCCTGCGCCTTCATCTGCTTCATATCTGTAGGAAGATACTTGGCATAGGCTGGGTCGCCGACCTTATTTATATAATATGGATTCTGGAACTTCATCGCATTCCAATTGGAGTCGCATCCCCAATACTGCCAGTCCTGCACAATGGCATCGGTAGGAATCTTCAGTTCGCGATACTTATCCAATACGCCAGCCAGTTCATCGCTGGTCTTATAGCGTTCACGGCATTGCCAGAAGCCCATCGCCCATTTCGGGAACATCGTAGCCTGTCCGGTCAGTTCACGGATGCTGGCGATGACTCCATCCTGCGTACCATCCTTGTACATGAAATAGTAGTCGGCACAGGTTCCCACTTCGCTGGTAAAGGAAGTGCATGATGGCTGGTTGCTATTATTCTTGGCAGCTACTACATCATTGAAATAGGTTTTTCCCGCATTGTCCCAGTAAAGACCGTAGCCTTTCTCGCTGGTGAAATAAGGGATGGCGATATAAGTATTGTTGTTCCAGAGTACGATGTTCTGACGGCCACGCTGATTCATATAAACATCGCGCAACTGTCCCAGGCCATAGATGGCCTCGTCATCAGCAAGACGGAAGTCCTGCTCTATGCGGTACTTGCCCTTGTTGGCTTCATCCTTGCGGGCTTCCAGACGGGTCTTCGTATCGGTAAGCAACAGTTTTCCATCCTTCGAAAGGAAGCGGATTTCGCCAGTCTGCTGATTCAGTTCAACGGAAATAAAACTAGAATTGATTTTTACAATATCACCATTTTCCTGTATTTGAACGCCCTTCATCTGTTGAGGTTTTAAAACAACAGAATAGCTTTTCTTCTGAACAGGAGCACCAACACCAGCATCAGATTTCAAGATGCGGACGATGGATGGAGAATAGAATTCGATGGTTACATTCTGCTGAGCCACCTGACGGGTGATAGACTTGGCAGCCACACCTTTCTGGGTGCCTGCCACCTTTACGCTCTTGGCGCTGAGTTCACTTGGAACGCCAACTACTGCGAAGCCCAAAAGGGCAATGAGAGATAAATTCTTTAGCATACTTTTGTTTATTTTATTAGAGGGTTTATGATTGGGACGCTTCTCGATTGTCAAATCATCATGAATTTATTGTTGCCTGAAATTCCATTTAGAATTATCGCTGTTGAAATCGAAAGGAGCCAGACCTGGGGTACAGTCGCCGAGTGAAACCAATGCCAGTTTTTCTTCTGTGCCTGGCACTGCCTTAGGCATGATGCGATAGGTACCATCGGTGAGCTGCTCGATGCGCCAAAGCTGGGCATCTTCACCAGTAAACTCAGGTTTGGCAATGACATCATGCTGAGCGGTTGCGGTAAGATAGCGAGTAGTGCCTTCTATGCAGATCTTATAATAAGGACCACCCAGATAACCACCCTTTCCGGCAGGCATGATACTCCACTTCTGATGAGGACGGAACATGTAATCGTTCATTCTTACCTTCACCTCGTCCTTAGGCCATTCTGCCTCTACCTCCTTCAAGGTCTGAGGTTCGATATTCTTCAGAGGCTTGGTCGGCTTGATCCAGAAAGGTTCGATATCACGTTGCATTCTCACGAAATCTACGGCAATCTCCAGGGCATAGCCTCTTCGTTCCGATTCTATCTCGTAAGTTCCGGCATGAAATTCTTCGCCAGCCACAGGCCAGTCGTTCTTCCACAACAAAGGACGGATAGCCAATACGCTTCGTCCTCCCTGTCTGAAATCAGACTCATAGTGGAACGACATCTTTTCTACACCTTCTCCCTCAATATAGCGTCCGAAGTGACCGGGACCCGTCTTCAGATTATTGGCAGCAATCACCATCTTTCCACCGCCCTGCAACATCTCTCTGCCCACATTATCTACGTATGGACCGGTTATCTTTCGCGAACGTCCCACCACGATATTGTAGGTAGAATTAGGACCATCGCAACAGGTGCCATGAGTGCCAAGAAGATAATACCAGCCGTTGCGGTAAATCAAATCAGTAGCTTCGCAGTCGATGGCGATATTGACGGGTTCGTTGCCTTCCATCCGCTTACCAGTCTTCGGATCAAGTTCTACCAGACGGATAAATCCAAAATAGGTACCATAGCTGAGCCAAAGTCTGCCGGTAGTAGGGTCGAGCAACAAGCCCGCATCAATGGCATCACAGTCTTCATCATCCAAAGAAGAAGCTACCACCACCGGTTCAGTATATTTGAAATCAGGCGATTTCGGATCGAGCGTTTTGTTCCACATCGTCAGGACATCACCGCGATGACTGCCTCCCAATCCACCACCCGTAGCACTGTAGGCTACAAGATAACGGTCGCCAATCTTCAACACATCAGGAGCCGCTCCTCTGCCGGGACGAACAGCACCACCCTGCCAGGTCCAGCCATCCTCCGACCAGATTCCACCTTCACCCGTTCCAAAGGTATAATACTTTCCATCACACAGGGCAATGGTAGAAGGATCATGAATGAAAGGTTCGCCAACCTGGGCTTCTGCCTCGTAAGCAGATGAAGACAACAAGGCAACCAAAGCAGCGGCATAAAGTTTCTGCTGAGCAGCAACCGGGCAAAAATATCTGAAAAATATATTGTTCTGTTTCATAACTTTCTTTATTGATTGCACTACTTCACTTGAATAGACAGGTTTCTGACTGGCTTGCCTTGTCCGTCGATGATTCGGACACAGAAGTCACTCATGCCAGGGCCATTGATAACTGCACCACGAAGGATATTTCTACCTTTCTTCAAAGTAAGTTTCTTAGAAACCACATCATCGCGAACCATCCTTCGGTCGCCTTCGAGCATCACCGCCTCCTCACCATTGAGCCACCACATGGAAGCTCCATTCGAGCCAACAGACAAGCGGACGTTTTTCATCTCCTCAGGGCAATCGATAATGGTAACCGCCCAGAACAAGACACCATACTTGGGCTTCTTAAACGAAGTAGCGAAACGGAAGAGCTTCACATTAAACAGTTTACTATCCAGCGCATGCCATTTCAGCTTTTCCTTTCCCACCTTCACAACGGCTCCATCCTTAGGAACTATTTCCATCTGTTTAGGGAAATACTGCGTATGGAATATCTCCTTCAGATAAGAATCAGTAAAAACGACATTGCTCTTGACCGGCACAGAGATTGGCTCCAAGAGCAACCATCTCTGAATAAAGCCAGCCGCATTAGGCATGACTGCCAGCTTTCCGACTGGTCCGAAATAAGGATTGATGTCTGCAGGTAAATTCCTATTTTGGGCATCCGCAGAGGAATGCCCAAAAAGGAATACACATAAACAAAACAATCTAACTATTTTATTAAAAAAGTTGTTCATAGACTATTCTTTTTATTTTTGAGGTTCGATAATCTGATAACGGCCACTCAGATGCATGAAGGCGAAGAGGCGCAACAGTCCGTCGTAATAGCCATCGAAGAAACCTTCCTTGTCTGGCTTATGCTTGGCATTCCAGAAATGACTGACGAATTCCCTGCCCTTCACATGATTGCTGACCAATGAAGCCGCAGCCGCAGTGGCAACAAAACCTATGGAATGGCGGAGTGCCTTGGGAGCCGTACCTGCCGGCAGAATATCTTCTACCATCGTTCCATCTACATTATACTGATCCAGGAAAGAATCTATACCCTGACTATACAGGAAGTTCTGTAGCGTATTGGCATATTTCTGCTGCCACTCCTTATCCTTACAAGCCCAGGAATAATCGAGCGCTATGTTCATAGGCACTCGCCACGAATCGTAGCGGAATGCATCACCCAACAACCGACCGGTCTTCATCAGACTGCCATCATAGTTGCAATAATCCGGGTTCAAGCCCGTCTTTTCATTGATGCACTTATGCAGGAACTCACGACTCTTATCAGCACACTCCTTCCAGAACTGAGAACGTCCATCGTTAGCCCATTTAGCCCAAACCTCGTAAAAGGCAGGGAGATGGTAAGAAGGATCGGTAAACTTTCCACCCCAATGATCGGGCGTAAAGGTGATGAGCTGATGTTCGAGATTGATAAGCGGAGCTGTGCGATCCATTCCCACCTTCTGCATGCTGCTATCCAGAATATTCTGCGCTTCCTTCAGATAGTTGATGCCCGTATCATTGCCCCATCGGTTGGATGCAAAGATGAGCGAAGTTACGAAATAGAGTTCACCATCCGATGCGGCTCCCTGCGCATTTCTCGTTCCATCAGTCTTGCAACTCCATGCGAAATAGCCCTTATAAGGTCCTTCCTGATGCTGCATGTATTTCTTGCTCCATCGCCAGAGACGGTCGAAGATGTCCTTCTTGTCAAACTGCACGGCAGCCATCATTCCATACGACATGCCCTCGGTTCTCACATCACTGTTCTTTATATCGCTGACATATCCCATGGAATCGCCCACCTCGAAATAAACCTTGTTCTTACCGTAGAACACATCATTGAACACTTCGTTCACCTTCTTGTCAATATCAGCCTGCTTATAGCCCATTTCGGCAAAGAGATTGCGATACTGGTGAGTTTCAAAAGCTCCCTTTTCCCAAGGCAACGCATCAAAGCCCAGCCAGTCAACCTCAACATCGGCTCCACTCTGCAAGGATACATGGAGAGCATGAACGCCCTGAGGAGCATGGAGCACCTGGGCACGGACATTCTTCCAGGCTGCCGACTTCGGAATCTTCACCTTAGCGATGATATTGCCCTTCTTGCCATCGGCTCTGACTACGAGCACACCGCCCTTAACCGACTTGGCACGAACGGTGATTTCTTCCACCTTCTCATTACCGAAATCCACCTTATTATATATAAGAGCTGTATTCGATTTAGAGAAGAGAGTCTTCCAGCCGGCAAAACAATTGTTTTTATCCAGATATTCAATACCAATACCCTTGCTTTGCAGCGCAGAATAACGGTCAATCTGAATATGCGAACGTGCCTTCGTCAATCCCACACCTCTTAGCGTAGGTATCACCTTCTGTATCGTTCCGTCAGGATTGAAGTTCAGAGAGTCGATTCGCACCGAGCGGTTCTTGTCGAACTTTGGGGAATAATCATTATGATGATAGAACAGATACCACTGTCCCTGATATTCCACGATGCTATGATGATTGGTCCAGCACTTCGTAGGCGACTCATCCATGATGATGCCCTTGAATGTGAAAGGTCCCATCGGATGGTCAGCCATGGCATAAGCCAGCGTTTCGGTTCCATCCTTTTCACGTACCCAAGGGAAGGTGAAATAATACTTGCCGTTACGCTCGAAGGCAAATGGTCCTTCCTTGAATCCCTCAGGCAACCCCTCTACCAGTTTGGGTTCCGAGGCAAGTTCCGTCATGTTTGGTTTCAGCTTAGCCATGTGCAAACCAGCTCCCGCCCAGTAGATATAAGCCTGTCCGTCCTTATCTATCAGCACACAAGGATCTATGCCGTGCACACCCTCTATGGGTTTCCACATCGGCATAAATGGTCCTTCCGGATGGTCGGCAACCGCCACACCTATTCCGAATCCCTTCTCCTCCCCCTTGGGAGCAGCAGGGAAATAGAAGTAATACTTTCCGTCTTTCTCCACACAATCTGGAGCCCACATCGTATAGCTTCCATCCTGTACCCAAGGTACTTTGTCCTGCGAAACGATGACACCATGATCCTGCCACTCCGTAAGATTGGAAGAAGAGAAAACGTGATAATCTGCCATGCAGAACCATTCCTTCAGTTTCTCGATAGGACTCGGAATGTCATGAGAAGGATAAAGATATACCTTCCCGTTGAATACGCGAGCCGTAGGATCAGCAGAATACTGTCCGCTGATAATCGGGTTCTGAGCCGAAGCCCCTGTCGATAACGCCAGCATCAAGGCACACATCCATGTTTTCATACGCAAATTCCTTTAAAGAAGAAAAAAGGGGGTGCTTCTTTTCAAAACACCCCCTAATTATCAAACTAACCTATAGTTCTTTTAACTTAAAACGTTTTATTTACAAAACAACTTCATGATTACCAACCAGGATTCTGCTGCAGGTTAGGATTCTTATCCAACACGGTCTGTGGATAAGGGAAGAACTCATGCTTGCCCTTCTTGAAACCTACCTTGAAATTAGTCTCAGGAGTGTTGGTCGTATAGAAACGGCTGTTTGCTTCTGATCCATACTCCCAAGTTACATCCTGGTCGTCTGCCTTTGGAGCTCTGAAAACCTTATCAAACAAATGTGGCACGACTGTACCAGCCTTAGTCAAACGATCAATGGCCTTTGTATCATTCCATCGCATGATATCGAACCAACGACAGCCTTCAAGCCAAAGTTCATATGATTTTTCTTTCTTCAACACATCCATATCAACAGTTTCACTGATTGTCTTGGAACCAGCACGTTTCTGAATCATATTGATATATTTCTTAGCTTCAGCCTGATCGCCTGTCTGAAGACAAGCCTCTGCATAATTGAGCAAAACCTCAGCGTAACGCATGACAAGATAATTATTCAAGCGAATGTTATCACCATATTTCTTGCCATCAGTATCAGAAGCTCTCATTATTTGCTTGAACGCCAACCAGGTAGAGTTGCCGTAGAGTCCCTGAGTAGGGTCATTGATGCCAATTTTGTTACTGGTTTTCTTCTGCTCGTCAGTCATATTATCGATTTCATCCTTGCCGTAAGACATATGATAAACCGCATCATCAATATGCTTTAAAGTAGCCTTCAAGCGATAAGAGTCACCATCATTTTTATAGAACTCGTCACCAAACCACTGAGGCACGCCAAGGCCACCCCAGCCATCAGCGCCGCCACAGTAAACCTTGTTAGGAGAAACAACAAAGTGATCAGCACGCCAATCCCAATAGTTGGTCTCCATCCAGCTAGAACGCTGAATCATACCACTCCAATCGGTCTTACCTGCATTATACTCGAAGTTGACTTCAAATACCTTCTCCTCGTTGGCATCACCCTCGATATGGAAGTTGTCAGCATATTTCTCACCAGGAACAAGGTCATACTTGCCCGAGTCTATAACCTTTTTAAGGGCAATTTTAGCCTTGTCATACTGTTCGGCAAACAAATAAGCCTTTCCGGCAAGAGCATATGCAAAGCCCTTGGTTACCTTCACAGCTCCATCCTTGTCATCCTTACTTTTACGCTCATCCAAATCGTTGGCAGCATTCTCACATTCCTGCGCAATCCACTCTATCAACTGTTGGTGAGTCATCTTATGATCAGGATCCTTATCACAATTAAAAGGCTGTGCAGAAGCATCCAGAACATGAGTTACCAATGGTGGAGTACCCCAAAGATTAGCCAACAGGAAATAATCATAAGCACGAAGCACACGAGCCTCTGCAGCGCAACGTTTCTGCACAGCGGTAGTAGCATCGGCAAAGTGATCGAGTACAAGGTTACAGGTATATACAGAGAGATAGAGACCTGTGTACATATACTTTGGCACCTCAGCCTCAGCATCATAATAGAACTGATTGAGCATGATACCAAACGTATTATCACCAGAGTTGGCACCTGCTGCCAACACATCGTCTCCACACTCATTGACTATCAGTTTCAATGGAGTATAAATACTTGGGCCACCACCATCGTGGTTACGTCCCATCACATTACACATAAAGCCTTCGTATGCAGCAACGAGGGCAGCCTCTGCATCAGCATCGGTCTTATAGAAGTTCTCGGTAGGTATTACACCCTTCTGCTCAATGTCTAGCTGATCCTCACAAGACGTAGTGAGCGTCATTGTTCCTGTGGCAGCAAGAGCCAATATTGTTGAAAATAATATTTTCTTCATTTCTTTTCGTTTTAAAAGGTTAGAATGTTACATTGATACCAAATACCACCTTCTTGGAAGTTGGATAAGTACCATTATCAAAACCACGAGAGGCACCACTGTTCATGGAAGCGGTCTCCGGATCAGCACCAGGATACTTGGTGATGGTGAAGAAATCATCCAGTGAGCAATATACACGAAGATTGCTGATACCTGCCACGCTAGTGATAGTCTTTGGCAATGTATAGCCCAACTGAATCTGCTTGATCTTGAAATACGAGCCACTGAACACAGCTGCATCAGAACTGAAGAACTTCCAGTCGGTAGCAACCTTTTTCATATCAGGATATTTAGCATTGGTACGGTCTGCTCTCCAAGAATCCTTCCAGTAGGTATCAATTCCATTAATCAACGGACGGTCTGCAGAAACCATCAAGTTGTAAATCTTGTTGCCAGCAGCGCCTGTTCCAAATACGGTGAGGTCAAAGCCCTTATATTCTGCATTAAGAGTAATACCATAAGTAAACTTAGGAATAGCTGAGCCCAAATCCTGCTTATCTTCATCGGTTGGAGCTGAAGTTGTTTCGCCATTCTTATTATAATAGAGAGCACTACCATCTTCGGCTACACCTGCATACTTGTAACCACGGAAATACCATACCTGATGGCCAGCCTCGAATGTAGGCTTAAGCTGGTTATTGAATCCATCAATACCTATTTCGGTCAAACGGCTTATAAGGTTAGAAACCTCCTTCACCTCATTCTTCAGAGTTGAACCATTTACGGTCACACTATACTTGAAGTCCTTGATGTTGTCTCTCCAACCCAACTCGAAATCAAGACCAGAGTTAAGTACCTTACCTGTATTAACAACACTCTTGTTTACACCAATCTCTGGAAGAGGAGTAATCTGAATCAAGAGGTCTTTGGTAGTCTTGCGATACCAGTCAACACCCAAGGTAAGACGGTCGTTAAGGAAACGAGCATCAAGACCTAAGTCCACCTGCTCAGATGTCTCCCACGTCAAGTCAGGATTGGCAAGACCAGTTGGCTTGGAACCATAGGCAAGCTTACCATCACCGATAGATGGATTATACTGATAGAAGCTCTGGTTGAGTGCAATAGGAGAAGAATATGGATAACCGCTCAGGATATTGACGTTACCATTGCGACCCCATGATGCACGGAGCTTCAGGAAGGAAACGGCATCACGGTCGATATGATCCTTGAAGAACTTCTCGTTGCTGATAGACCATCCCGCAGAGAAAGATGGGAAGTTACCCCAACGAGCCTTCTTGGAAAGCTTCGATGTATCGAAGGCATCACGACGGAAGTTGAGCTGCAGGAAGTAACGGTTGTCATAGCTATAGCTCAAACGTCCGAAGTAAGATAACTCTGTTGCATCTGAAGGAGCGTTACCTACATCTTGGCTGCATCAGCCAACAAGTAGTCGATGTAACGGAAGTTTGGCTCATAATATGAGAGTATGTTACCTCCTGTAGAACTGATGGAACTATTATCCCAATGATTCTTGGTAAACGACATACCTGCCATCGCACCCACTGTATGCTTGCCGAATGTATTCATATAGTTGGCAAAGTTCTCCCACTGATAGTACAAACCATTATTGGTATTCGCTGCAATGGTATAGTTTTCACTATGTGCCATAGATGATAACCAATATGGAGTCTCGTAGTTATGATAGTTACTCTGAGTGATACGATAACCTAAGCGAGAAGTAAATGTAAAGCCCTTGAATGGCTTGATATTGGCAGCAACGGTACCACGTACATTGATACCAGAATTCCATGTGTCATGACGGTCGCGCTGATAGAGAGGGTTACCAGTAGCATCATCTACATATTTAGAAGTACCATAGAAGTCATTGTTATGGCTTGGATCTCTAGGAACTGGGCCACCGGCTTCTACCTGTGCCTTCATGCCAGGAGCCAAATCCTCCACATTACTGATATAAGGTGGAGTCAAAGGATCGATAGAAACCACAGAGTTCAGCAATGAACCATAACCTTTAGTTACACCTTTGGTCTTCCACTTTTCAAAAGATGTATTAGTAGTCACGTTCAACCACTTATAGATATCATAGTCGGCATTGATCTGACCAGTGAAACGCTTATAAGTATCCTTGCTACCTTTAACGATACCATCATTGTTCAGGATATTCAGGCTGGCGAGGAAACGTCCCTTACCGTTACTTGCCTGCAAGGTGAGACTATGCTGGTGAGCCAAGGAATTCTCAAACACCTCGTCATACCAGTTGGTATTCTGTCCATTATAACCGTTTTTCTGGAGCAAGGCATCATCAATATCACCCAAGTACTTATGATACTCAATATACTCAGGAGCATCAAAGATATCAGCCCTCTTTCCCAACGACTGGATGGTGAACTTGCTACTGTAAGAGATCTGAGCCTTACCGCCATTGGCAGCACCCGTCTTGGTAGTAATGATAACGACACCATTACCAGCCTGTGCACCATAGATGGCAGCAGAAGCGGCATCCTTCAATACCTCAATGCTCTCGATCATAGATGGATCCAGGTACTGGATGTTATCCACCTTCAGACCATCAACAATGAGCAATGGACTGATATTTCCACTGTTTGAAGAATAACCACGCACACGGATATCGGCAGCCTCACCCGGACCACCCGAGTTGATAATCTGTACACCGGCAGCCTTACCCTGGAGGGCAGCACCGGCATCGGTAGCTGACAAGCCCTTGATGTCATCGCTCTTGATAGATGCAACTGCACCTGTCAGGTCGCTCTTCTTCTGAACGCCATAACCGATGACAACGACATCATTCAGAACTTTAGCATCATCCTTCAAGGTAATGGTAAGCGTTTTACCAGCCTGAGCTTTCACGGTCTTAGGCTCCATACCCACATAGGTAATAGTCAATGTTGCATCAGGTGCAGCATCAATGCTAAACTTACCATCCAAATCAGTAATCACACCCAGCTTGCTGCCTGCAGCTTTCACTGTAGCACCAATGACAGGTTCACCACTTGGATCTGTAACTACTCCTTTTACAATACTCTGAGCCGACATTCCTGCTGGGAATAAACAGAGAAAGGATAGCAATGCTAACGGCTTTTCAATCTTTTTTAAGTTCCTCGTAAGAGAATAGATTAAAATTGTTATTTTATTAGTTCATGATTGTACGTGTTCAGTAAAAACTTACTTTTTGCAAAGCACGCTGCAAAATTAATAATAATTTCGTTAAATGACTTTCTTTTATGTTACAATTACTTTGCGAAACATAAAAAAAAGCAAAAAGAAACATAAGATATTAGAAATATAACAAAAAGAAATCCCGAAACTGCCAGGCAGTGTCGGGATTTCTTTTATATTACCTTATTGATTTCCTGTCTTGTTACTTGAACAGATGTGGCACAAATTCCTTCAGACAGCGGCGCCAGGTGAGCCACTCATGATGAGTACCAGGTGAAACATAGACATCAAGCTTGATGCCCAGGTCCTTCAATTCCTTCGCCATCTTCTCCGTGCCGAAGTTCTCTTCTGAACCGCAGCCCATGAACATATAGTTTATCTGGCTGTTGAACTTTGCTGCATCGGCAAAAACGCCGTTGAAGCAGGTCTTGACATCCACACCGAAAAGTGCACCGCTGAAAGTTCCCAAGGCTGAGAACTTATCCAAGTTCGGCAACACGGTGTTGAAAGTCTGGCAACCGCCCCACGACAAGCCAGCCATCGCACGATGCTCTCTGTCGGTATAGGTGCGGAACTTTTGGTCTACCATCGGAATCAGATCTTTGATGATGACATCGTAGAAAGATTCTCCATAATGCTTGCGCTCCTCATCTACATCCTTGCCAGGACGTGGCACGAAAGGCTGCTTTACATCGCCGCTCTCCATCACCACAATCATAGGCTCTGCCTTCCCTTCGGCAATGAGATTGTCCATGATGTGCTGCATATAGCCCTGATGGCTCCAGCCCGTCTCGTCCTCTCCCATTCCGTGCTGCAGATAGAGCACAGGATAGCGCTTGTTCTGATTGGTTTCATATTCTGCAGGGGTATAAACCATGGCTCTGCGGAACTTGCCCTGAGATGCAGCATAGTAAGATACCGAACGAACCTGACCCTGTGCCACTCCCTGCTGAGGACGATAGTAGTTGCCTTCGGCTCCCTCAGGAACCTCCAGACCACTCGCCTCCCGGCAGCAGCCGAAATAAGTTTCGCTTGCAGGATCTACTACCTGTACACCATCCACGTTCAGGAAATAATAGTGGAAGCCCACTACCAATGGGTCTGAAACACCATACCAGTCGCCGTCGAAATCCTTCTTCATCGGATACTTCTTTCCGCAGATATCAAAGATAACCTGCTTTGCTTCCGGTGCATGGAGCTTGACGTAGGCACGGCGGTCTTTATCCACACGTGGATAATTGGCATCCGGAATGATGCCGAGCAGCGAGAGCATCATGTTGGCATAACGCTTACCCATGGTGCGATAGCTTTCGGCAATGAAATGCAGACCATCGCCACGCTGCGGACATCCCTTGGAAGAGATGACGTGGGCAGTAGGGATGGTCTTGGCGATATCATCCACAATGGCGATATGCTTCCAGCAGATTCCGCCCTGGTCTTGCCGAACAGTCTCACCCACAAGCAGCGGCACATCCTCAGCCTTCAGGTGCAACTCTTTCAGAATATCGTTATACACGGTCTTCACACGGTTAGGCCAGTTGACATCACCATTGTTGGTTTCTCCCTGATGCAGCAGGATTCCCTTGATGACACCCTGCTTCTGGGCTATCTTGGCAAGCTCGATAAGTCGGGCGTATGGATTGCCGTTATACTGGGAAGCGAAGTTCTTCATCCAGTCGGGCTGCTTCTTCAGGTACGCCTTGCAGGTGCGCTTGTCGAAGAGGTCAATGCTGGCACCGCCCACAGCCACGGTGATGGTTCCCACCTTGATGCTGTCGGGCAGATTGTCAACCATCTTTCTTCCGAAATAATCTACAGGAGTAAGGCCAGTGGTTGGTCTTGCCTGCGGAGGGACTGCGGTATGCCACTGTCCCTTTTTCCATCCAGCCTTTTCATCATCCACGGCATACATTGCCATGAATCTTGGATTCACACCTGTTCGGTCGATGTCTTCGATATTGGCATTTCCCTCCATGTTCGACTGTCCGAAGCAGAGATAAATCTGAAAGTTTGGGTCGGGCTTATCCTGCGCCTTCGCCCCGTTTTTCTGTGCCATCATCGTCATCGGGAGGCACATCATCAGCATTGATGCCACGAATGATAATTTATTCATTTCGTTCAGTTTTTTATTTATAATTGTTTATTCTTTAATCAAGATTTTCTTACCACCATGGATATAGATACCCTTGGTAGGACGAATAACCTTCACACCTTGAAGAGTGTAGTATGCCTTATCCGCAGATTTCATCATGGTTGCCACAGCTGGCTTCTCGATGCCTGTTGATGCATAGGCTTCGTTGGCAAGAAAATAGCTTGGACCATTCCAGTTGGTGCTCCAGCCCTGAATATTGCGGGCTGAGAAATCGGCGTTGGCTATCAGATTCTCTGATGTTCCTTCCTTCACCAACACCATGTCGTCAATATCGAGTGTACCACCGTATTTGCCAAATACAAACTGGAAGGTATCCAAGGTGAAGTTGGCTGTGAAATCCCAGGTCAGCGTCTTCCAGTCGCCAGCCTCTACATGATAGGCTGCCAGATACTGCACATCATCACTTCCACCCCACTGGTTCTTGTGGTCGCTTGCATTCCAGATAGGCCAGAATCCCAGTTCAGCGCAATCTGCTGAAGTTCTCATCTTCATGGTCAGCGTATACTTGGCACCCTTCTCCAAAGCCTTTGGCAAGGTGTAGATAGCCTGACGGTCCCAGAGGTTCTCGCCCACAGTACTCTCGTAACGGATGAAATAGTTGCGGTTTTCCACAGGTACCGAAGGCTGGTTCAACTGATGATGCTTGAAGAAGTTCCAGAGTTCCTTGGTAGAGTTCACACCGTTTGCTTCGTTGGAATGCCAGTGGCCCTTGCCGTCGATGGCAATCAGGTTCACCTCTACTCCATCGTTCACATTATTATATATAGTACGTGTAGCTTTGGGACCTGTGCTGCCGGCAGGATAAGGACGGATTACCTGCGGATTGCTTACATCGCAACCTTCGTAGGCAGCCCACTTCTTTACATATTCCTCAATGCTAGGATAACCGCCAGCCATGTGAGAAGGATCGCCCGTATATTTGAACACATCATCAGCGGTTCCGTGAATATGCATGATAGGCACCTTGCGGTTAGCTTTAGGCTGCTTACCGATATCCACACCGCTCACTGGTCCGAAAGCGGCAATTTTATCGCCAAGAGTTTCCAGGCAATGATAACCCAGCCAGCTACCCATAGAGAAACCCGAGAGATAGATGCGGTTCTTATCCACATTGTGCTTCAGCTCCATATCCTTCATGATAGCCTCCACAAACTTCACATCACCCGTACCGCCGGTATCCCACATTCTGTTATTACCCAGCGGATAGGTAACAATAAAACCCTCGGTATCGGCCAGCGCATTCCATTGCGTCTGTTTCTGCTGATACTCTGGGTCTTGATTCATACCATGAAGAGAAATCACCAAGGCTGGTGATTTCTCTACATTCTTTGGTACATAAGTGAGGGTCTTGCGAATAGAAGTCCCCACTTTCACCTCTTCCCAGGTCTGTGCCGCCATCTGGAGGCACAAAACCATGAGGAGAGATGCGAGCATTGAAAGTCGCTTCATCTGTTACTTGATAACCATCTTTTTACCATTCTTGATCACGATACCCTTGTAACCCTTGGCTACCTGCTGACCAGCGAGGTTGAAGCACTTGCCATCCTGAGCAACCTTCAGATTCTCTACCTTAGAAATGCCGGTAGTTGTATCAACCAACCAGGCACCGAGCACAGAAACCTTTGCTGGATTATTTTCTGGGTCGATATACTGGATACCCACGGTCTTGATGGCTACACCTTCCTTGGTGGTGAAAGTAATCTCATCGCTGCCGTTGAATGAAGGCCACTCAGATGTCTTATCCTCGTAATCTACACACATCTGAACATTTGGAGTTGGCTCAGCCAGTTTCACCTTGACTGTAACATTGCTCTTGCCATCCAAGCCATTGATAGCAAGCTGCTGGTACAGTTTATCAAAAGAAACTACACCCTTATAAGTTGCGGTGTTATCAGTACCAGCCCAACCTGTGAAGGTGGCATCAATTTTCTTTTCAGTAGCGTCGGCACCCACCAGAGTCAGCTTCTTCACCTTCAGGTTCACTTCCTCTTCATCGGTATGCTGCACGCTTACACCTACGATGTAAGGATGCTCCTGGTCGAAAGAAAGCTCAAACTTCTTGGTAGTTCCATCGCCCACAGCACGACCATAAGCAGGAGTTGGATCGCCTTCAGCATCAGCAGAAGCCTTCCAAGTATAGTTTACCTGGCAGTTGGCAGGAAGCGGCTCTTCGAACTCGAGGATATACTTAGGATAATCTGCAGAGTTGACGTTGCAGGCAAACTCTGCTGCACCCCACTGCTTGGAGATAGTGAAGTCATAAACATCAGCATCGCCGGCAAAACCGGCATTCCAGCCACCACCCAAAACAAGAGGAGTCTCTGTCTGAGCATTCACACTTACAGCCATGAAAGCTGCTACAATCAAAGTAAATAACTTTTTCATAAGCTTTACAATTTGTTATTAAGTTAATAAATCATGTTATAAGATTGAGTTGTTTCTCTAATCTGATGGCAAAAGTAACAGAAAAGGCTGAAAAAGACTCTGCGTGGTATAACAAATACTTTGTGAGAAGTACCAAATAGGTTTGATAGCCAACATTATAACGAAAATGATACACCATCAAACCTATTTGAAGAGGAAATCACAACAAAGGAGTCATATAAATCGGTAAGAGGAGCGTTTGTCCATCTTTCTTCAAATCCTTTGTATACAAGAGATATCTCTTATCTATTCGATCAGAATATTTAGCACAAAACTCGTCTAGTGACTTATGAGTATTATATCCTGAGGATTTCACCTCTATCGGATAAATTTTCTTTCCTCTTGAAAGAAGGAAATCCACTTCATAACTTTTATGGCTAGTGGCATGAGGGAAAGTATAATAATAAAGTTTATTGCCAGAAGCTACTAACATCTGCGCTACAAGATTCTCATATACATATCCCATATCACTACTCAGCTTATCACTCAAAAGCTTTTCATAAATAATATTTTCAGTATGATCTTTGTCCCAAAAGGCGAGAGTCACAAAAAGCCCCGTATCTGCCGTAAACATTTTATAGAAATTACCATCACTATGAAGAGCCAGACCTACATTCGGATCATTGGCATGATAGGCAAAATTTACAACCATACTATCCTTCATCTCCTCCAATATACCCATTATGTTCTTACGTTCAGAATCATCCAACACACTAGCTACTTGGTATCTAGATGCATTATTATTCAGCTGAGCAGGTATATTAGCAAAAAGTTTAGCTGCTCGTCCACTATTGTCGATCTTTCTAAAATCATCCAAATAGAGTTCCAAAATTTCCCTTTTCACAGCATCCGTCTTACTAAGATTATTCGTTTCAAGATATTCTTTTACAGCTTGTGGCATTCCACCAACAAGCATATAAAGGCGAAGCCGACGCATAGTTTCTCTATGAGCAGCTTCCAAAGGGATCCGTGAATCAAAAAATTGTTTGAGCAAGGGCATCGTAACTTTATCCCCTAAAGCCCAGCAAAATTCCTCAAAGTCCATTGGATACATTTCCAAACGCGTCTCTTCACTTGGGATGATAATATTAGCTACATTCTTTTTTATACTAATTAGAGAACCCGTCTCTATATAATCGTATCTACCATCAGCCACTAGATGTTTAATAGCTTGGCGAGCCTTAGGACAAAGTTGCACTTCATCAAAAATAATCACAGACTTTCGCTTCTCCAAGACCACCTGATAAATAGACTGAAGGCGAAGAAAGATAAAATCTAAATTCATTAAATCTTCAAAAAGATCTGTAACAGCCTTTGAAGCCATAGAGAAATCAATCAATATATAGCTTTTGTACTCTCGCTCAGCAAAAGTACGCACTATAGTAGATTTTCCTATGCGTCTTGCTCCCTTGATAAGAAGCGCAGACTTCCCCTGACGCTCTTGCTTCCAAGCAAGCATCTTATCATATATTTTTCTTTCAAACACAATATTTGCCATAACATTTTGATTTTGAGTGCAAAGATACAAAATATTCCAGATTCCCCAAATGTTTTTGCCCAAAATGTTCCAGATTCCCCAAATGTTTTTGCCCAAAATGTTCCAGATTCCCCAAATGTTTTTACCCAAAATATTCCAGATTCCCCAAATGTTAAAAAAACGCAAAAAGGTTGACCGTGTCATCACAACACAGCCAACCTTAACGACTAACATTTTTTTCGGTTAATCTTTGTATGATAAAACCTAAAACTAATGTCTTTTAGAGTAATTACTTGGCTTCCTTCCAATATTCAGGAGCGCCAAGACCAGCAGCGAAACCTGCATAGGTATGCTTGCGAAGATATTTGAGATCCCAGAGACCTGTAGGCTCACCCTTGCGCCAACCTGAATCCTTAGGAGAATCTGTAGCACACCACTGAGTGATACCATACTGCTGAGCAGCAGGAATAATCTCGAAGTACTTCTGGAGAACGAAGGTGTAGAGGTCACGCATTTCCTTGTGTTGTTCCTCGGTCATCTGATCATAAGTTACAGAATTGCCAGCGGCATCAACATAACCCATATCAAGTTCAGAAATCTTGCAAAGCTTGCCACTTTTAGCCATCAACTCCAACATCTTGACGATATGATCTTTCTTAGTTTTCTGAGTGTTAGGATCAGCATAGCAAGAGATATGCATCTGAGATGCGATACCATCAATCTTGGTCACGCCATCAGCCTCCCAATCCTTGATCCACTGAATCAAACTTCTCAACTTGCCATTGTCGTCCCAATCGCTCTCCAAGTTATAATCATTGATGAAGAGTTTCAATTTCTCAGGGTCACCATTATGGGCGGCAAAACTCTTGCGAGCATCAGCCACGGCTGTGCGAACATAGTCGATGTCGCCGAGATAATCCTGCCAGTAGAAATTGTTCTTTGCATCGTCAGCTGAAACGTTGCCTCGTTTAGCAGACTGCAAGTCGTACTTGCCATCACCATCTTTATCGGCACCAGAAAGGGCCTCGTTCACAACATCCCAAGATGTAACATAACCATCAGTAGCCTCCATCATACCATCAATCCACTTGCCCATTGCCCAAGTTAAGGTATCCTTCTTCTCCTCTTCAGTGAGAGGAATGGAGTTCATCTTCGTCACCTTGCAGATACTCAATCCATGAACATCCAAGGTAGCATCAGCAGTCTGAGGCTTCAAGATGAAATCATACTTGCCACCCTCAACCTCAGGAAGGTTCAACTTGATATTGTTGCGACCTGCCTTAACAGGTACATTCACTGTCAGCTGCTGATCCGAACCACCCCATCCATTCTGAGCGGTCAACTGTACGCCTGAAGCATCAGCAGATGAAGTCAAGTCGAGATAAGCGACATAGTTGCCTGCATCCAAATGATTGTTGCTTCCAGGGCTGATGAAGAACTGTGACCAAGTGCCTGTTGGTACAAAGTGAATGGCACCATTTACTACAGGAGGCTCACATCCCATTGCATAGAATGGGAAAGGACCATCAGTATAGCTCTGGCTGCAAACTTCCTTCTCAACCTCCATCACAGGAGCCTCTGAATGAGAGATGGTAACAGACTTCCAGTAAATCTTACCTACGAAGTCACCATGCTGGAAGAAGAGACCATTGCTAGCCATCGTAGGAGTCACATTGAACTCAATCTTCTGATAACCCTTGCCTACAGGAATGGAGAAGTTCTTGGAGAATCCCCCACCCCAGTCACCAAGCTTAAAGCGGATATTGGCATCTTCTTTGCCTTCAGCCTTACACTCGATGGTCATCTTATACTCCTTGCCTTCGGTCAACGTAATACCATTGACCAACCAATATTGAAGATTATACCAAGGATCTACAGCCTTTGGATTGGTGATAACCATCGCTCCATCCTTGTTCCACTCAGTAGTAACAGTAGCAGGAGCGCCCGTCCAACTATACCTAGAAAGCGTAGAGCAGTCGAGTTCATAATCCACCTTATCTACCTTTTGGCTAGGATCCACCTTGATTTCCTTATCGGCAATCAAAGAGTTGAGGTACTTGTTGTTCTGCTGAGAGTGCCAAGCGAGCGTATGACCATAGATGGTCAAACCTGCATCCTTGGCATTGGCAACAAAGGAACTGACATTATCAAAGTTCATCACACCCTTGTTGTCCACACAAGAAGCATACTTCATAGCATTGCCGGCGGTCATCTCGTCGAAGTTGCTACCAGCCAAGCAATACACGACACCCTGTTCGGCAAAGTCTGATGCGGAGAGTGCAATTCCCAACTTAAAGTCGGGATTGCACTTACCTGCACTTTTCATATCTTCAACATACTTCTTCAATGGTTCGTAATTGTTGAGATACTGATATTCTTTCAAGTCCTTGGTCATATCCGTCCTATATTCTGAGAACTTGTCATCAGCACAAGAACTCAAAGCCAAGACAGCCAACAACCCTAGGCTCATCTTTAATTTATTCTTATTCATGATAAAATCTAATTAGAATGATACCCATCCAGCATCTTACTGCTGAACATATTTAGTATTGAAGGTGACGATACCGTTGATGTCGCCACGAGTCTGAGCGACAAACTGGTCGCTGGTCTCCATCGTGATGCCACAACCGAAATCAACCTTGTAGTTGAGAGTGAGCAAGTCACGATCCTTGTTACCCCAAGCCAACTTGGCTGCCTTCTTCTCAAACTTGCCAGAACCTGTGGCTGTCATGCCCTCGGTATCAGAAGATACAGTGACATTGCCATCATTGTCAAAAGTAAGTTTCAAGTTGCAGGTGTATTTCACAATCTTATCGCTGCCATCTTCATTTTTACCTTCCACCTTGCTCACTGAGACAGGGAAGAGAGCCTCTGTCAAGCTCTTGGTGGTAATCTGGCAAACCTCATCCTTCTCGATGGAAGCACCTTGACGAGTTTCCTCCTTGGTCTGACCATTCTCGGTAATCTTATCAGTACCACGACGGAGATAGAAGCCCTCCCAAGGGTTCATGTACTTTACCTTGTAGAGTACATAATCCTGAGGAGTTTTTGACCAAGCCTCCAAGTTTGTTCTAGAAGGAGTCTCACCATCTACCATAGGCTTACCACTCAGGATAGAGTCAGCTCCCACCTGCTCCAAGATACGAACAGGAATCACATAAGAACCCTTGACGCACTCTGGGTCTGCGAAGAACGCATCCTCCAACTTCACCTTCAGTCTGCCGAGCATCTCACCATTATAGTTGATGGTATTGCCATCCAAGGTGTAGTAGTTGGTAGGCATTGGCTTCACTGGAGTCACGCCGTCCTCGAAGAAGAGGTTGTCACAGAGAGACTCATCGACAGCCACCTTCAAGGTGATGTTCTTGCCATTACGAGCACCACCCATTGTGGAGACGATACGGATGATATGGTTGTTATCGTCTGTGGTGTTGAGGGTCTCAGCATCACCCAAGACCACGGTGCGGTCTAGGAACTGATGGGCGAAATATACATTGACACCACCCTCGTAATCAGGGAAGTCTGCATCACCGTTCTCGCAAGAGGAGAAACCGAGTGCCAAGATTCCCATGACAGCCATAGCTAAGATTTTCTTCACTTTCATAATTAATCTTATTTAATATTAGTCGTTGTTCTTTACATTCCAGCCCTTGTTCTGCTTCAAGTTACTCCACTTGAGCATCTCACTTTGTGGGATAGGACCATAATACATATAATCGCTATAATTTCTTGTCTCTACATCGATTTCTTCGAATGTAGGAATACCATCTACCTCGGTTACGTTGACACCCTTGGCTGTCTCGGCAATGTTAGCCTTCCAACGGCGGAGATCCCAGAAGCGGTGATTCTCGAAGCAGAGTTCGATACGACGCTCATTGCGAATCAACTCACGCATCTTTGCCTGATCTTCTGCACATTCATCGAGGTAGCCAGTATCGGTGATGCCAGCACGTTGGCGGATAGCCTTGATGACATCGTAAGCAGAATAGTTGTGAGTACCTTTACCCTTTGGTCCCCAAGCCTCGTTGGCTGCCTCAGCGTAATCCAAGAAAATCTCGGTGTAACGGATGTAGGCATTGTAGTGAGGCTGTGCATTGAGGTTGTTAGGGTCTGCGCTACAGTCGTCACGAAGCAACTTCTTCAGATAGTAACCTGTACGAGTAGAGGTACTAATCTTATTGAGACCGTCATTGGTTTCTCCAGTTGCTGTCGTGTTGATGGTCTTGCCCTTGTACTCTGAACCATTGTGGATGATATAGAGGTCGAGACGTGGGTCACGATTGCTATAAGGATCAATGTCATCAAAGTCACTATTCTCCTCATCTGTGATAGGATAACCATTCGCCATAGGGAAGGCATCCACCAAGTTCTGAGTTGGATTGATGCGACCCTTTCCGTAGAGTGTAGGAGGGAAATTGTTCTTCTCTTGGATAACACCGAGGTCATAATCTTCCTTACCCTCATTGACATTACTACGCCAAATGATTTCAGCAGGAACAGCACCCGACTTCAACTTCTTGATTTCATCCTTATTCGTGTACCAGGTGTTACCGTTGGCAGCCATACCTGAGACACCACCGATGCGGTCGAGAACCGTGGCTGCAGCGTCGGCAGCATTGGCAGGTGTAACATCACTGCCACCCTTGTAAGCCTCGCTAGATGCCATCAAGGCAACCTGCGCACGGATAGCCTCTGCGATACGACCACTGATACGACCAGCCAAGTGCTCACCGAACACACGGTCATAGACGCTCAAAGAAGCACCCAACTCCTTATAGTAAGCAGGAACCTCAGACTCTGAGTGCTGCTTGTAGTCGAGAGGCAACAACTTGATAGCCTCATCCAAGTCGGAGTTAATTTGGTCGATGCACTGTTGGAAGGTAGCACGAGACTGATTGAAGTCGGTGTTGGCATCTTCCACAGTGGTTGACAATGGCACACCCAAGAGTTCACCATCCTCAGACCAACCAGCATGAGCCTGAACGAGATAATAAAGATTCAAAGCTCTCAAAGCATAAGCCTCACCCTTACGGCTCTCAGCGAACACCTTGGCAGCAATAGGATCATCTGCCCATTTCACGTTGTCAGCGATAGCAAGAAATTGGTTCAGGTACTGGATAACAGAACGGCGACCATTCCATTGGCTCATTGGGTCGTTGTTAGCAGCCCAAGCACCTTGCGCCATTTTCGAGTAAGTGCTAGCCAAATCATTGGTCACTGCATCATCGGTGGCAATGTCCGTCTCGCTCGAATTGGAATATGGCAGATGAGAATAGGCATAGCCCAAGAGACCTTGTGCAAATGTAGGCTCCTTAAGCATCGCCTCTACACCTCGGTTATTCTCCTCGGCAGGCTCAAACAAGTCGGAGCAAGATGCCAACGACAAGGAGAGCGCAGCCAATAATATAATATTCTTAATTTTCATCTTAATTCGTTTTTATGAGTTATTAGAATGATGCCTTGACACCTATATTATAATAACGTGTCTGAGGAGCTTGACCTACTGACATCTCCAACCACTTGCGGTTGCCAGAGATAGTCAACAGATTGGAACCACTGACAAAGGCTGAAAGAGACTTCACCCAAGTCTTCTGGAACAAGCGACTTGGCAAGTCATATGTAACCTGAACCTTAGCCAAACGGAACGCATCGGTCTTGTACAACCAAAAATCAGAGGTCTGATAGTTGTTGGTTGACTTAGAAGCCAAGCGTGGATAGAGAGCTGTCGTAGCGTTCTCTGGTGTCCAAGCATCACGTGCAATCTCAGAGTACTTCACGTCACCCTCTGTCTTGAAGTAGTCACCCAAAGACAACTTAGATGCGTATGCCCCGAAGTTGGCAGTTCCCAAGGCGAAGAAGGTGAATCCCTTCCACTTGGCGGTGAAGTTGATACCCATTGTGAATGGAGAACCATACCAGCCACCCTTGCCGAGATATACCATATCGTTGGAGTCGATGACGTTGTCACCATTCTGGTCGATGTACTTCAAGTCACCAGGCTTCACTTCATTACCCAGTTTGCTCTGGTCAGCCCACTCAGCTATCTCTTCCTTACTCTGGAAAATGCCTGCGGTCTTGAATCCCCAGATGCCATCGAGTACCTTTCCTTGACGATTCTGATAATCATAGAGGTTGACCTCGTCACGCTTGGTGGCCTTGGTAGTATAATAAGTACCGGTTACACCGAGTGCCAAATCTACCTCACCAAACTTCTTGTTGGCTGTCAACGCAAAGTCGAAACCTGTACGACGGTCGGCATTGAAGTTGACCACAGGAATGAAACCACCTGTAGGATAACCATTACTCAAGTAAGATGGATAGTAAGTTGGATTGGAAACCAACAAGCCATCGGTTGTCGTTACGAAGAAGTTGGCATCCAAGGTCAGCAATTTCTGCCACAAAGATGTACGGAAGTTGACTGAGAACTCCTTACGGCTGATAAATCCCAAGTCATTATTTCCACCTTTGGTAGAATAGGCATATTGGTTGGTACCACCATCAGCCCAAGCATATCCGTAAGTCTGGCTCCAAGCTGGCATATAGAGATAATAACGCTGGTCATTAACAGCAAAGTCTATATCTTGCTTGATGTCGCTGTAGGATGCACTGATCATCATATCATCCACCACCTTGCTGTCCTTCAAGAAATTCTCATTCTTCAATCTCCAACCCAATGTCAAGGAAGGTGAAAGAGCCTCGCGATGTCCTGGAGCCAACTGTGCTGAATGGATGGCTGCCATACCGAAGTCGAGATAGTACTTCTGGGCGTAGTTGTAAGACGCATCCAAAGCTAGGTTGGCACTTGAGTTCTTGTGATAAACAGCCGACTTGGTCTGCTGGAAACCAGAGGCAATCAACATGGCAGAAAGGTTATGCACCTTGCTGAATGTATTCTGATAGTTGAACTGCGCAGAGAAGAGCATCGTCTGGTTATCCACACTATTACTGATGTTCTGTACACCAGGATGCTTGTCATCGCCTTCCTTCTTCAAGCTTACGATTTCATCCTTACCATTGATGTTTGCCCAAGTTGGGATATACACCGCATAATTATTGTCGAAAGAGGTATTATAAGAGGTGGCGTAATCGACTGCAAACTTTGTCTCGAAGGACAAGCCCTTGAGTAACTTCGCTAAGTTGATCTTGATACCTGTGTCGAACTGGAACTGGCGGCTTGTATATTTAGTCTTACCAGCTGAATAGATGTCACCAAAGATATGGGTAGAGTTCTCCTGGCTACCTGCCAAGAAGTACTTACCATCTATCAAGTTGGCATTGTTGATCAAAGCCCAGGCATTGGTTGCCGATGGAGAGATATAATCAATTGGTATCAATGGAGCTGCATTCTGTGGATAGTTTGGACGCATAGAAGCGGCAGTTGACCAATAGTTACCCTTGGCAGAGCTTGCATCATAGAATGTAGCATTGGCATTGACATAAGCCTTGATATCATCGCTGATGTTGACATCTACGTTACCACGTACATTGAAACGGTTGGTATGGTTGTGTTTAGCCTCACCAAACTTGAAGACATCACCTACTCGATAGAAGTTGATGTTGCTGTAGAAGTGAGCACGCTTGCCACCACCCTCAATCTCAGCAGTAGCCTCAGAGCGGTTGTATGCCTTTCTGATGTAATCAGAAGAGTAGTAATCCACATTAGGATAACGGTAAGGATTATCGCCAGCACCGAAGTCATAAATCTCGTCCTTATAGAGAGGAGACAAGCCATCGCTGGCACGTCCCTTATTATATAAGGTCATGTACTCAGCTGAGCTAAGATACTCAGGATAAGACTTGGCTACATACCAGCCTGTATTGGCAGTGACATCTACCTTGATGCCATCCACCTTACCTCGCTTGGTGGTGATGAGGATAGCACCCTTGGCAGCCTTGCTACCATAGAGTACCACAGCCTGAGCACCCTTGAGGAAAGTAATCTGAGAAATCTCTGAAGGAAGTACATTGGTTGCCTCACGTGGCACGCCATCCACCAAGACTAAGTAGCCTGCGTTGTTGGCATCCTGTGCCCAGAGTGAGTTGCCATTCCAACCACCTACCAACGCTTGCATGTTGTCAAGGCTATAGGTATGGTAGTCTTTCTTCATCAAGTCCTCTACATCGACCACAGAGACACCACCGAGGAGTTCATCCTTAGCCACCTGGCGGTAAGCCACTTGAACCATCTCCTTGTCAGCGTTCAGCGAGTCGGTTTCGTCTGCTGGCGCCGTCTTGGCATCGGCACTCAATGGAGCCAAAGCCACAAGACCTGCGACAAACAACTTGTAATTATATGATTTGAATGTTGAATTCATACGATCATCTATTAATTTGATATATTATAGTTTTGCTTACCAACCAGGATTCTGTGGGAACTCTGCATAGAGTTGAGTCTGATCGGTTGGGAATGGGAACCAATAGTGCTTGGCGGTGAAGTCACGTTTAATGATAACTTTCTTGCCATAGCCAGATACTTGTCCATTCTCAGGATGTTTAGGGTCGCTGTTGACACGCTCAAACACCTGTTCGTACTTGGTATTGTAAGGAGCCTCCGTCAAGAGCAACCAACGCTGCAAGTCATTGAAACGCATTCCCTCAAAAGCCAACTCCACCTCACGCTCACGACGAACTTCGTCCATGAACTTGTGAGCATTGGCTACATATTCAGCTGCTACATGTCCTGCGCCACAACGGTCACGAATGGTATTGATGGCAGCTTCAGCCGTCTTGCTAAAGTTGGATGACTTACCTTGCGCACCAGAGGTGGCGGCACAAGCCTCAGCATACATCAAGTAGATATCGGCAAGACGCATGTAAGGCAAATAGGCATTAAAAGCCTTGTCGTAATATTGATCAACAGAATTTGCAGTATGAGGAACCAATTTCTGAATGAAGTACCCCGTTTGGCTACCATTCTCTACACTACGCATTGTCTGCATCCCATCTGAGGTGGTAGATTCTGATGAAGAAAGGTTACAATAGATATAATTTTTCAATACACCTGCTGCGCTACCAACATCATTGATAAACTTACATCCATCATATACGATGTCGTGATAGAAACGAGGATCACGGTTCTTCCAAGGATGCTCTGGGTCGAAACCGCCTGCAAGATTAGGCACCAACTCGCCATTCTCTATCAAGAAAGCAGGCTCGCCATTCGCCATACCATAAGCCTCTACCAAGTTGGCTGTAGGCTGGTGGATGACATTGTCATGAGGAACGATGCCATTCATCTTAGGACCAAACAACTTACCATGGTTCCATGGTGAAGCCCATCTATTCTCATCACATGGACCACGGAAGATAGCTTCTGTAGAACCAGGCATCTGGTAGTTCTGATTGACGGTGTAGAAGATGTCATCGAAGCTAGAAGACTCGCTGGAAGAGATGACGTGATTATAAATATCGTCATAATTATAGGAAGCCAAAGCATATTGCGTCTGACCACCTTCTACCAAGTTGAGCAACTCACCGAGAGCCTCAGCTGCCTTCTTGCTATACTCTGCATCATAGTCGTATGTGATTTCACTCTTAACAGCTCCGAGTTTTGCACCATTCTTCATCAAAGGACTGGCTGCCCAGAGATAGTTCTTGCCAAGATAGCCCAATGCCATGATCTTGTTGATGCGAAGTTGGTTATGACCAGAGGTCTGCTTACCAGCTGTGGTCTTATCCCAATCGATAGGCAACAGGTCGGCAGCCTTGCGGAAGTCCTCTCCAGCCTTGGCTGCACATTCTTGATAAGAGAGACGAGGCAAAGTCAATTTACTACTAGCATCCAGCACTTGATCGATGTATGGAAGACCACCCAACTGCTGCATCATCTCGAAATGCCACCATGCACGGAAGAAATAAAGCTGACCAGCAATCAAGTTTTTCTCCTCTTGGGTAGCAGTTGTCAACTTGTCGAGATTAGCAAGACCTAAGTTGCACTTACGGATGCAATACCAAGCATGAGGATAGATAGAGTGAGACTTGGCATTAATGGATGTAGGATTGCTATCTGAACGATAGAACCAAGATCCATACCCATTCTCATAGATGTTACGGAAGTTTCCCAAGTCCATCTGATGAGTCATCTCGCCATCAGCCTTCGAGTTAAAAACTTCATCGTCACCCCAATTCCAAGAAGGGCAATAGTTACACTTCACCTTGTCAGGTACACAGTTGTAGATTTCCTCGATGAATCCTTGGAAATTCTTGAAGGTCTTGAAAGCATCCTCAGAAGACACCGTTGCCTCTGGCGACTTATCCAAGTAATCCTCGCAGGAACTCAACGATGTGGTGAGCGTCAGGGCTAGACAACCTGTATATAGTATGTTTTTAATATTCTTGTTCATTTGTATTCTCTTTAAAAATTACAATGTAAACTTGACACCTAAGTTGAAACGTCTTACAGTAGGATAAGCTCCAAGTGAGCCCCATGTAGAGAGGTTTGACTCACGGTCGTCTGGCATACGTGTCCAGAGCCAAAGGTTATTACCATTGAGATAGACCTTCAGGTAGTTGATTCCCAAGTGCTTGATCCATCCCTTTGTCCAAGTATAGGCAATTTCCACATTCTTCAGACGGATATAAGAACCATCATAAAGGAACTGGGTACCATTGCTGTAATCTGAACTCGTAGCACCCCAACGAGGAACGCGGACATCAGCATTGGTATTGTCCTTATCCCACCAAGAGCCTTGATCAAAGACGGTATTCAACTTGCTGCCAAAGCTGGTAAGACTTACCTCACGAGTTACATTGGTGACACCATAGAACTGAGCAAACGCTGAGAAACCTTTCCACTCGAAACCGATGGTGGCATTGTAAGTATTCTGAGGACTGTTGCTATAGCCGTATGGAGCCTTATCGTTGGAATCAACCACACCATCACCATTGTAGTCGATGATGTAATAGTCACCTACCAAACGGTAGTTCTCATTCACATCATGGGCAGGAGAGCCATACAAGTCATCGATGTTGTTTAAGTAACCATTGCTCAACCAAGCCTTGGTCTGGTTGATGGCATAGCCTGCTTGTCTCAAGTTGGATGGTGCCATACCTGGGTCATCCTTGATGAGCACCTTGTTCTTGGCATGGGTCATATTGAAGTTACCCCAAAGACGAAGACCATTAGCAAAGGTCTTGTTGAGCTTTACTTCCCACTCATAACCTGTGGTACGAACTTTACCCAAGTTGGCTGTTGGCGCAGAACCACCGAGATAAGAAGGAACGGAACGCTCGTTACCACGTACCAAGATGTTGTCACGAACATCACGGAAGACATCGAAGGAACCTGTAATCAAACCACCCAAAAAACCGTAGTCAGCACCAATGTTCAACTTCTTAACTGTCTCCCACTTCACGTTTTCATTGCCGATGGAAGCCTCACGATACCAAGTATAGATACTCTTGTTGTACTTTTCATCCATGATGGTGTTGCCACCGTATGCCCACTGGCTCATATACAACCAACGGTTGCTATCGAGGAATGGATCACCCAAGTTGTCATCACCAATCTCACCGTATGATGCACGGAACTTCAACATATCAATGATGTGCTTGTCACGAAGATTCTTCATGAATTTCTCCTCAGTAACAGTCCAACCAATAGCACCTGAATTGAAGAAAGCGAAGCGATTATCCTTGCTAAACTTCTCTGATCCGTTGTAAGCACCATTGTACTCGATGAAATAGCGACCATCATAGTTATAGGTAGCACGGAAAGCCCAGTCTTCACGATAGGTAGGAATGACACTACCTCTAGCATCTTCCTGGCGTGAGAACAAGCCCATGGCAGAAACGTCGTGCTTGCCAAACTTGCGTGCCCAGTTGAGCTGTGCCTGATAGTAGAGGTTGCGAACGGTAGCAGAGTTGTTGACCTCACCTGCCATTGTTGTCCAACCCAGAGGTTGCTGATAATCAAACTTGTTGTTCGTCTCATTCTTATATCTATAACTAACAACACCTGTATCAGGATCGATCCATTTCTGAACAGGATTATTGTTGGCATCATTGATACCACGCTTTACCTCGATGAAGTTATTGTCCCAAGATACCGTAGCACGGAAATTCAAGCCCTTGGTGATGAAGTCGAGTTTCTGTTCCAAGGTGAAGTCGGTGTTGATACGAGTGGTAGTGGTCTTAGAAGCACCACCTGTAGAAAGTATCATCGCCGAGTTGGTGGTGTTGGAAACAGCATCGTAATAACCCCAAGTTCCATCTGAGTACTTTGGAAGAAATACATCTGGAGCGATGTTGTAAGCACCTGACCACTGCTGACCCATCTGCCAAGCATCATTACTATTGATATCGTTGAGCATAGGAGCCTTCTTCACACCATTGGAACCTGCGAGGTTCACCTTCAAGGTCGTAGTAGGAGTGATGGTGAAGTCCAAGTTGCTTCGCACGTTGATACGATCATAGCCATATCCAGACTTGTAGTTTCGTCCGTTGTCATACACACGGAAGAGGTCACCCTCATGCACATAGTCGGCAGAAGCGAAGTATCTTACAAACTTGGTACCGCCACTTACATTGACATTGGCATTGTAAGCCATAGCAGCATCCTTGAAGAGGGCATCTTGCCAATCCACATTAGGATAACGCTCACGCTGTTCCTGGGTGGTCTGATTGCGATAGTTGTTGATGAATTCCTGTGAGCGGATATTTGCCCAAGAATCAGGCTTAACTCCCAACTCATGCTCGATAGCTCTGTTGCGGAGCATCAAGGCATCGTAAGAGTCGTACTTGTTAGGCAACTTAGAAGGAGACTTCAATGTAGTATTGAAACCTACGTCAATCTTAGCCTTGCCTTCCTGACCACGCTTGGTGGTAATCAAGATGACACCATTGGCACCCTTCACACCATAGACGGCGGTGGCAGAAGCATCCTTCAATACAGAGATAGACTGTACGGAAGAGATATCCACACTGCTCATAGGACGCTCGATACCATCGACGAGGACGAGAGGGTCGCTGTTGTTCCAAGAGCTAGAACCACGAATGATAATCTGTGGCTCCTCCTCACCAGGCATACCATTACCCTGCATGGTAGTAACACCAGGGAGGTTACCCGTCAAGGCTGCACCAATGTCGCTGACACCGGCGGCACGCTCCAAAACCTCACCAGTAGTCTGGGTGATGGAACCTACGACAGAAGCCTTCTTCTGCTGACCATAACCAACGACTACAACTTCGCCGATGGCATTGTCGTCTTCGAGGGTAAGTTTGATCTCTCTCTTCGTACCTACCTTTACTTCCTTGGTCTTCATACCTACGTATGTAAATACGAGGGTAGAATTCTCTGAAGGAACACTGATACTGAAATTACCATCTAAGTCGGTGATAGCACCGACACTGGGATTTCCCTTTACTTTTACAGTGGCACCTATCAGAGGCTCACCTGTACCGTCAACAAGATTACCCTTGACCAGGATCTTCTGCGCCTGAGCATTCAGGCTACAGAAAGCACCCACCAAGCATAAGGCTGCTGTCCGTTTCATTGTTAACACTTGTTCAATCATGTTCTATTCATTTTTGATTTATGCTTTAAAAATTTAGGCGTGTACTAAAATTGTTTATTCACGGCGACAAAGGTATGGATTTCTTTCGAAACTTACTTTGCGTGGTGTAACATAAAGTTTATCATTTCAGAAAAACCTTGCGAGAACGTATTTTTCCATTACTTAACAGTTGTTTTATTATATAAACACCTGCAGTTGGTTTTTCAACCTCTTTTCCTTCTATATTATAATATAAGGTGGAAACCACGTCTTCCTGGGTTTCTAATTGTTTAATTCCTGTTGTATTTTGTTTCAAATACCATTCCTTGTACCAGTTGAAGCAAGCATAGGAGCAGCACTCCTCAAAGAGACCATGTTTCTTGGCATTTTGCAAACCAGGCTGTACCTTTCCCGTCTTCAGATACTCATCAATGTCGTAATACTCTTGTGGATGAGTGATGGTCATGCCGATGTTGCTAAAGTGGTCATGCACTGCCTTCCATGCCAAGCCCCATTTGGAGGTGGAGCCTGTAGCCCAAGTGCCGAGATTAGGAGCTGTCCACTGTCCCCACTCATTGTAGTGCCCTTCGCTTGCCTTGTCAGGATCCTCTGGGCTCCAGTCTATCTCTGTTACCATGATAGGCTTGCTTGTTACCATAGGCACCTGCGCCTGGAAGTTCTTGATAAAGGTATTGTGATCACAGTTCTTATCTGTCATGTTGCCATACCAGCCTGAGTAGACATGCACTGCGTAAGAGAAATTGTTCTCCGTATCGGTAATAGGATATTTTGAATAGCCCACATAGTTGCTCTGATAGCCAGAACCTGGCACCCAGATAATGCCCTTGAAGCCAGTGGCACGAATCTCATCTACCACAGGCTGGAAGAAATCATGGAGAGCCTTGTCTGATTTAGAGCCATTTGCCAGCAACACATTAATAGGCTCATTGGCTAGCTCTATGCTCACCTGTCCGGCATTCTTCTGGATGGTGGCATTGGAAGCGAAGAGTTTCCACACCTTCTTAAGATATGCCTGATATTCATCTCCCACCTTGATATTCTGTGGACAAACGCCAGGAGGGCGAACGATTACATATAGTCCATGAGCCAAGGCTTTCTCCACAAGCTTGACATAAAGTCTGCTCAAGAATGTCTTGTATCGAGCCTCACTAAAATATTGGATGTTGTTTTCTTGGGTTCCAACTGGTGCCTTGTAGTTAGTCCAACAAGGATCCATATGAAGACGGAACACCGTACAATAAGCACCTTGGTTCTTGTCGGTGATAGCGGTGAACATCTTCTCGAAATAATTCAAGCAAGGAGTCACATCACCTACTTCATAACCACCCATACCCCAACGGTTACCGTTGAAGTAGCGGTTCGGCGTATCCATTACGCCATGCAAGACAACAATCTTACCATTGGCATCCACCAGGTTCCTACCCTGCACACGGAGTGCCGGCAGATTATCTGCAGCCTGCCCCGCCATTGACAGCATAGCCATAGCGAGTGATATTAACAATTTCTTTCTGTTCATGTTATTTTATTTTTAGATTTTATCACTTTTCCAAATTGTCAATTAATTATTAAGCCCGAAAAACAATTTTAGATACCTTTAAAGAGAATGGCGCGTATCCCTACGCACCATTCATAGAAAACCAATTAATCATGATCTTTTCAATCATAAATGTTCATTTAAAATTGAACTCAAATGCTATAAACCTATATTAAACTAACTAAAAACCATTCTAACTAAAATCATTCAAAAAACTACTATTTCGCATATTTCACAATAACCATAACCTAATGCCAATGCAAAATTGACTCTGTTTGACGGGGCAAAGGTATCAAGAAATCGGGAAACAGGCTTTATCCTGCGTAACCGATAGTTTATGAGGAGTTTAGACGTGTAACATATACTTTTCGTCATGTAACATCACCTGATAATAAACACCAAAAGGCATATTATTTGTTTCCTGTAATCAAAAAAGAAAGAATTATTGGGATATTCCAACTAAAAATCGTATTTTTGCAAGCAGAAAATAACACTATATAAATATAAACAAGAAACATGAAAACGATAAGCCAATTAATCATCACGATGATGATTTGCCTCTTCTCCATCCAGACATGGGCACAGAGCGGCAAACTCTTCAACACGGACAATCAGCTCTCGAGCAACCTCGCCACGCAGGTGTTCCAGGACAAGAGCGGATTCATCTGGATAGCCACCCGCAACGGTTTGAACAACTACGATGGTTACCACATCACCGTAATAAAGAAGGATATGTCAAATTTTTTAGGTCTCAACAGCAACTACATCAATAGCATTGCTCAAGACGAGAAAGAACATATCCTGCTAGGTACCAACAACTCTCTATTGGAATTTACGGGAAGTGAATTCCTAAAAATCCCTATGCTCGATTCCAAAGGCAAAGAACTCGCCACCTACGTAAAGCAGATATATCCGCTAAGAAACAAAGACGTAGCCGTGGCTACATCGGGCTATGGCATCATGCTCAAAAAGCAGGATGAGCAAAAATGCCATGCCATGAAGGGAGAGGTGGAAAAACTGAAATATATCCACAAACTCCTGGAAGATAAACGGGGCAGACTCTGGATCATCACCGAAGACGGGAAACTCTACCGCAAGGAAACAAACGGCAGAGTCACCTCACACTTTACCGGTACCGAAGGCGTGGGCGCACAGGATATCCGGCAGGACGCCCTGGGCAACCTCTATCTCGCCAGCAAGAACCAGGGCGTATATCTGCTCAGGGCAGGAAGCAACGCCTTTACCCGAATCAGCAACATCGGAAACCTGCCCATCGACAACATCTATATCAGCCGCAACAACAAGCTCTATATCGGCTGCGACGGACTGGGCATCTATGTATATGACCCTCAGACCGGATTCCTGCAGGATAACCCTCTCTTCAGCCGACTGGTGAACCTGGCAAAAAGCAAGGTGACCAGCATCATAGAAGACAATCAGGGCAACATCTGGGTGAGCATGCTGCAGAAAGGCGTGTTCATGCAGAGCAACATACAGAACGACTTCAACTACATGGGCTTCCGCCTGGGCAACCGCAACGTGATTGGCGAAAACTGCGTTACCAGCCTCAGCATCAACCAGGGCAACCAGGTGTGGGTGGGTACCGACAAGGATGGCCTATACCTATTTAATATAGCAACCCGCAGCGTAGAGGGGCATTTCCTAAACCAAAGCACCGTGCTCACCCTCTGTAAGGACCAGCAGGGCAGAACCTGGGTGGGAACCTATACCGACGGTCTGGGCTATATGGATGCAGCCGGAAGCTTCCACCCTGTTGATTTGGGCATCAGCAAGTCGGTGGGCATCTTCGATATCAAGCAAGACCCACAGGGCAACATCTGGATAGCCACCATGGGCGAAGGTCTCTTCTGCCTGCAGAAAGACGGTAGCCGAAGGAACTACAAGGCTAAATATGGTGCAGATAATAACCTCAAAATCAATTGCCTGCCCAACAACTACCTCATCAAGCTCAGCTTCTCCAACGATGGAAACCACCTATATGTAGCCACCTCAGTGGGACTGGCGTGCCTCGACCGCAAGCAAAACAGCTGGGTTTCCACCTTCAAGGGCATCAACTGCCTGAACAAGAACAGTTTTTCGCACTGCGTGTTTGTAGATAGCAAAGACCACGTATGGTATGGCACCGAGGATGGAGCCTTCTGCTTCGACTTCAGAAAGGGAATAGAGCCTAAACATTATTCCACAGCCCAAGGACTCACCGACAACGGTGTGGCGAGCATCACAGAAGACAACAAGGGCAAAATATGGCTGGGTACAAACAGCGGACTCAACATGCTGAACCCCAAGGATGGCAGCATCATCAGGTTTTATACCGAAAGCGGACTGCAGAGCAACGAGTTCAGCGATGCTTCCGTATGCACCACCCAGGATAAGAAGGTGATTCTGATAGGTGGCTCTGGCGGAATCAACTGGTTCCAGGCCGACCGGGTAAAGCAGCACCCATGGCAGGCAAAGGTGGTTATCTCGGGCTTCGTGGTCAACAACAAGGCAGTGACCCCAGGCATGGAGTCGGGCAGCTATACCATCACGAACAGCTGGGTAACTGTGGCACGGGAGTTCAATCTCTCGCACGATGACAACACCTTCTCCCTGCAGCTCTCTACCCTCACCTATAATAATGTGGAGCAGATAAGATACGCCTACAGCATCAACGGCGATGCCTGGCGCACCGTGCCAGCCGGACAGAACGAACTTGCCTTCTCGCACATGGCTCCCGGCAGCTACAAATACCGCATCAAGGCCATCTGCAACGGCTACGAAACACCGGTGAAGGAGTTCACCATCATCATTCACCCAGCCTGGTATGCCAGCATCTGGGCAAAGCTCTTCTATCTGCTGCTCCTCATAGCAGCCATCATGCTCTACCTGCGCCACCGCAAGCGCCAGATGGAAGACCAGCTCATCCTGCAGCAGCACATCCACGCCGAAGATATGGGCGAGGCGAAGATCAAGTTCTTCATGAACATCAGTCATGAAATCCGCACGCCGCTCACACTCATCATCACGCCGCTGCTCTCGCTCATCAAGGAAGACAAGGAGCCTCACCGACAGGGCATCTACGAGATTATCCGAAAGAACTCGGAACGTATCCTCCACCTCATCAACCAGATGATGGACCTGAGAAAGATAGACAAGGGGCAGATGGTGATGCGCATGTGCCAGACCGACATGGTGGGGTTCATCAACGAGGAATACGAACTCTTCAGGCAGCAGGCTCTGGCCAAGAACATCGACTTCGAATACCAGCACGACAGCGAAGAACTGCCCGTATGGATAGACCGAAACAACTTCGACAAGGTGATTATCAACCTCCTTTCGAACGCCTTCAAGTTCACCCCTACGGCAGGCCACATCCTACTCTCGCTCACCCACACCGACCACCATGCCTACATCAGCGTCAAGGACAGCGGCATCGGTATTCCAAAAGACAAGCTGGAAACCATCTTCCAGCGCTTCTACCAGACCCCTGCCGACACTAGCGACCGCAACGTCGGTACGGGCATCGGTCTCGACCTCACCCGCTCGCTCGTGGAACTGCACTACGGCACCATCTCTGCCCGCAACAACGAGGGCGAGAAGGGAAGCAAGTTTGAGCACGGCAGCGAGTTCATCATCCGCATTCCGCTGGGCAAGGACCATCTGAAACCCGAAGAACTCATCGACGAAGAAGAGATAAAGGAAAAGCAGAACCAGGAACTTGCCGAGGTAGAGCAGCTGGAACAGGAGGTGAAGGAGACGGAAAATGCCGAAAAAGCCGAAAGCGCAGCCGGCACAACGGATATGCAGGGCAATCTGCCAGCCTCAGCAAGTGGAAACAAGGCTGAAATCGTGATTGTGGAAGACGAAGAGGATATTCAGGATTACCTGAAGGCCCAGCTCTCCAGCGACTTCAAGATTCGCACCTACCCTAACGGAAAGGTGGCACTCAACGAGATTCTGAAGAATAAGCCTGACCTCATCATCAGCGACATCATGATGCCGGAAATGGACGGAACCACCCTCTGTGCCAAGCTGAAATCAAACATCAACACCAATGATGTGCCTATCATCCTGCTCACCGCCAAGAGCCGTGAAGAAGATCAGCTGGAAGGATTACAGACCGGTGCCGATGCCTACATACTGAAGCCATTCAATATGGACATCCTGCGCCGCACCATCATCAACCTGCTCACCATGCGCCGCACGCTGAAAAACAAATTTACGGGCAAAGAGAGTCAGGAGGAGAAGGTGGAGCAAAGGAAGATTCAGACTCCAGATGATGCACTGATGCAGCGCGTGATGGAGGTGATTAACGAGAACATCGGCGATTCCGACCTGAGTGTCGATATGATAGCCCAGAAGGTGGGCATCAGCCGAGTGCACCTGCATCGCAAGATGAAGGAGCTGACCAACCAGACTCCACACAGCTTCATCCGCAACATCCGACTGCAGCAGGCAGCCAAGTTGCTGAAGAATGGCAAGCAGAGCATCACCGAAGTGATGTACGCTTGCGGTTTCTCCAATTCCGCAAGTTTCAGCACCATGTTCAAGAACCTCTATGGCTGTTCTCCTAGAGAATACATGCAGAATGCCACAAAGGAGTAGAAACATTTCTAAAAAGGATAGATAAAAATTATATGTAACAATACAGACTGGCTACGAAACATAGCGAAAAGTTTTGGTTACATTTCAAAAAGAAAGATTATAAAGAAAGCAGTAACTTTGCAGCGGAAAATCCAAAGGCTTATCACCCTCTTGGTTTTCCGCTGCTTTGTTTTTATCAAAAGAACAGAAAATCAGCAGCTTTTGAAATATAATCTTTGAAATATATAATCTTTAAAAATTAACGGACATAATGAAGAAATTAGCAATCTTATCGCTTTCGATGATGCTTGCTGCCGGAGCTCAGGCGCAGAACGCTCAGTTCGACTACTTCAAGTATGCAGGCAACGATGCACGATTCAACGTGCCTATCGACAAGACTCATCAGTATTACAACCCTGTGCTGGCAGGTTTCTATCCTGACCCATCGCTCTGCCGCGTGGGCGACACCTATTATCTGGTGAATTCATCCTTCACCTTCTTCCCAGGTGTACCTCTCTCTACCAGCAAGGATTTGGTAAACTGGACTCCTGCCGGACATGTGCTCACCCGCCAATCGCAGGTGCCTCTGAAGGGACAACAAGTATCAGCCGGCATCTTCGCACCAGCCATCAGCTACAACAAGAAGAACAAGACCTTCTATATGATCACCACCAACGTGGGTGCCGGAAACTTCTTCGTCAAGTCAAAGAACCCATCCAAGGGCTGGAGCGATCCTATCTATCTGAAGAAGATTGACGGCATCGACCCTAGCTTCTTCTTCGATGACAACGGAAAGGGATACATCGTGCATAACGGTCCGGTGGCAGGCGGTGCCGACTATGAGGGCCAGCGTGCTATCCGCTGCTTCGAATTCGACGTGAAGGGCGACAGCATCAAGGGCGACTTCAAGGAGATTCTGCGTGGCGGAACCCATGTTGAGGCTCGTCCTATCTGGATTGAGGGTCCACACCTTTTCAAGAAGGGCAGGTTCTATTATCTGATGTGTGCAGAAGGCGGTACGGGCGGATGGCACAGCGAGGTAATCCTGCGTGCCAAGAATCCGATGGGTCCATGGGAGGAATGCCCTAACAACCCTATCCTCACCCAGCGCACAGGCTTGGATCCAAACCGCAAGGACCCTGTATCAAGTGCCGGCCATGCCGACATCGTAGAAGATGGCAAGGGCAACTGGTGGGCAGTGTTCCTGGCTTGCCGCCCTTACGAGGAAGATATGTACAACACAGGTCGCGACACCTATCTCCTGCCTGTAACATGGAAAAACGGATGGCCAGAGATTCTCGCCAAGAACACTCCTATTTCTACAGTAGGCGAAAAGGCAGGTTTGAAGCCAGCCGCAAAGAATGAGTTCTCAGGCAACTTCAGCTATGTGGATAACTTCGATGCAGCCGACAACGGTGTAGGTCTGAAGGATTTGAACCCACGCTGGATGTTCCTCCGCGACTTTACAGATTGCTATAAGGTAGAAAACGGCAAGCTGAACCTGAATCTGCTGCCAGGCAATATCTACAAGCGTGAACCGATGTCTGCCATCTGGGCACGCCAGCAGCACGGCACTTTCTCTGCCGAGACAGAAATCAACTTCACTCCTCGCAACGACAAGGAGATAGCAGGTTTGGCACTTCTCCAGAAGGAAGACCACAACTTCGTGTTGGGCAAGACCATGAAGAATGGCAAGCTGATGATTACCCTGACCCGTGCCGAGAAGAACAACGTCACCATCGCCTCAGCCCCTATCAAGGCTGGCAAGCTGAAGCTGAAGGTAGAAGGTCATGACAGATATTATGATTTCTATTATGCAGAGGAAGGTGGCGACTGGCAGCTGCTCGCCAAGGGCGTGGATGCCTCTAACCTGAGCACCCAGAAGAGCGGCGGCTTCCTCGGTGCCTGCATCGGACTCTATGCCTCTTCTAACAAGGAATAACAGATATCATGATATGATATAAAAAATACAAAAAGACTCCCCGGAAAAGCTCGGGGAGTCTTTTTGTATTTTGTCTTTGTATAAGTTTTATTTATTTTTCACAATATCCAATGTCATTTTGCCAACCCAGATGGCGCCCTTGCCGTTCTGATCTACAGGCACTGGCTTGCCATCAAGATTATTCAGGAATTCCAGCTGCTGGAAGTAGGTGTGGCTATGACCGCCCAATATCAGATCGATGTCGCGGGTGGCTGGGGCTACCTCGGAATCATCAATGCCATCTATCTTCCAGCCCAGATGGGAAATGCAGATGATGACATCACATTTCTCCTTCTTCTTCAATATCTCTGTCATTTCCTTCGCCTTGGCGATGGGGTCGAGATATTTGATAGGGCCATAGTTGGCTTCGGTAACCAAACCGGCAAGTTCCGGACCTAGGCCGAAGACGCCTATCTTCAGGCCCTTGCGCTTCAACACTACGTAAGGTTTCACGATGGAAGCCAGTTCAGTGCCCGCGAAATCGTAGTTGGAGCAGACGATAGGGAACTTCGCCATCTTGAAGATGCGAACCATGTTGTCGATGCCGAAATCAAACTCGTGATTGCCGATGGTGGCGGCATCATACTTCATCTCGTTCATCAACCCTACCTCTACATCGCCCTTGAAGAGTGAATAATAAGGGGATCCCTGCGAGAAATCGCCACTGTCGAAGAGCAGCAGGTCGGGATTCGCCTTGCGCTCCTGCTTGATCATGGCTACGCGGCGGAGATAGCCGCCACGGTTTGCCATCGCCGTATCGGCAAGATTGGGATTGATGGGCATCACGCAGGAATGCGTATCGTTGGTATGGAGCACCACCAGTTGTTTCTCCACTTTAGCCGGCTTTTTCGTTTTGGCCTGAGCTGCATCTGGCTGCATTGCAAAAAATGCAAGAGCCATCCCTATATATAATAATGTATGCTTCATCATTTCTACTTTTATTTTCTCATTACTCAACTATGCATCGTCCTTCTATCTTAGACTCCACGCACTTTCCTTGCTTCTGCATCTCACGGAAATAATCCATGATAATATAGCGCACGTTATTTTCTTTCTGCTTAGGTGAAAGAACATCCGTACCGCTCTTGAAAGCCACTAACTGGTCGTTACCTTCAGCCAGGTAATCGAGCGTAGCAATGCGATAAGACTTAGAAGGGTCAACAGGCTGACCGTTGATAGTAGCCTCCTTCAATTTGCCATCCTTTGTAATAATAAGGCGGACAGCATGACTCAAACCTTCTCCCCCACGATGGGCTATCTGCTGGAAGAGTTCGAGCACCTTATCGCCCTTGAGGGTGAGGAAACAGATTTTGTTCTCAAAAGGAGCCATATCGTTTACATCACCCACGGTGATCTTTCCCTTGGCAAGATTGCTTCGGATGCCACCCATGTTATACACCGAGAAGACAGGCTGCTCATTAAACTGTCTGCCACCCCAAACTAAGATATCACAGAGCAGATTACTGAGTTCGCTTTCAGGGCGATGACGAGTCATATCGTGGGCAATACTACCAACAACAGGCCCCATAATACTATCCACCTTATTTTTATAAGGAGCAATAAACTGGGCAGCCTCAGCATCAGGTTTAGCATCCCACCGCTGATCGATGAGAATGCGAGTACGTTCCACCTTTGCCACCTTGTATTTTTGAGCAGCAGAAGGACTGACCATCAGCAACATAGCAGCTGCTGCCAGCATACATTTACCACTATTTTTTTTCTTCATACTTACTAAATTTAAAACATGATGACACAAAGATACGAATATTTGTGGAAAAAACTAAGAAAAATGATTGAAAATTTGCGAGATAGAAGAAAAAAGCGTAACTTTGCACCCGCTTTTCGGCGTAACCGCTGTTGTCTGGGCAGAAGAGTTGCCCGTCCATGTTGCGCAGGAACGACAAACAATTTTTAATTCTATACAAAAAATGGATTTGATTAAAGTTGCTGAAGAAGCATTTGCAACCGGCAAGAAGTTCCCTGAGTTCAAGGCAGGTGATACTATCACAGTCGCTTACAAAATCGTCGAGGGTACAAAAGAGCGTATCCAGCTCTACCGTGGTGTTGTTATCAAGATCTCTGGTCATGGTGACAAGAAGCGTTTCACAGTTCGTAAGATGTCTGGTACAGTAGGTGTTGAGCGTATCTTCCCTATCGAGTCACCAGCTATCGATTCTATCGAGGTGAACAAGCATGGTAAAGTACGTCGCGCTAAGTTGTATTACTTGCGTAAGCTCACTGGTAAGAAGGCTCGTATCGCTGAGAAGAAGACTATTGCCAAGAACGCAGAGTAATTCACTTGATTACTATCCAAGTAAAATAAAAAGGAGATTCCTTGCAAATCATTTGCGGAATCTCCTTTTTTGTTTTTTCACAAGACAATTTTCTATCAATCAATATCATCCGAAGAATCAGGCTTCAGTTCATGATCTTCATCCGTATCATAGCTCAGATTTCCATCATCTTCACCATGAAGAGCCTCATGAAAATCATCCCAACTTTGATACCCTACGAAAAGTGCCAGTTTATTGAGCGTTTCCTTGGTAGGTTTTTCCTTACCACTCACATATCCCCACACCTTGTGCAGTCCCTGTGCACTCACCTTGAGATGATGTTTCACAGAGAAGATAGAAGCTAATTTTTCAAAATCAGAACCTACATGAATCTTCTTACCAATCTTCTTCTCCACCTCATGGGTGAGAAGTACTAAGTCATTTTTCATAACATCATGAAATTTGCAATTCTCTTTATCTTTTTACTAACGTATTCTCTACTTTTTCTCTATCGTTACCTAATTGCCTGCAAAAGTACAAAAAAGTTTGATTCGATGCTACAAAAATGCGATATTTTTTGTAACTTTGCAGCAAATTCTTAATAAATACATGTTTGCAATGAAAGAATTAGCACTCAAGTACGGATGTAATCCGAATCAGAAACCTTCCAGAATCTATATGGAGGATGGAAGCGAACTGCCTATCGAAGTAGTGAATGGCCGCCCTGGCTATATCAACTTCCTCGATGCCTTCAATTCTTGGCAATTGGTCAAGGAGCTCAAGGCTGCCACTGGTCTTCCAGCTGCAGCAAGTTTCAAGCACGTATCTCCTGCCGGAGCCGCAGTAGGACTTCCTCTCAGCGACACTTTGAAGAAGATCTACTTCTGCGATGATGTCAACTTCGAGTTGTCTCCATTGGCTTGCGCATACGTTCGTGCACGTGGTGCCGATCGTATGTGTTCTTATGGTGACTTCGTAGCATTGAGCGATGTTTGTGACGAGGCTACAGCTCTCCTCATCAAGAGAGAAGTCAGCGATGGCGTGATTGCTCCTGGTTATACTCCTGAGGCCATCAAGGTGTTGAAGGAGAAGCGCAAGGGTACCTACTGCGTCATCCAGATTGATCCTGACTACGTGCCAGCTCCTATCGAGCACAAGCAGGTATTCGGTGTTACCTTCGAGCAGGGACGTAATGAAGTTAAATTAGACGACCCAGCACTCTTCGAGGATATTCCTACACAAAACAAGAATTTCCCTGCAGATGCTAAGCGTGACCTCATCATAGCACTCATCACATTGAAATATACACAGAGTAACTCTGTATGCTATGTGAAGGACGGACAGGCTATCGGTATCGGTGCCGGTCAGCAGAGCCGTATCCACTGTACTCGTCTGGCTGGTAACAAGGCTGATGAATGGTGGTTGCGCCAGTGCCCTAAAGTCATGAACCTGCCTTTCAAGGAGAAGATCCGCCGTGCAGACCGTGACAATACCATCAACGTATATATCTCAGACGAATGGGAAGACGTTCTTCAGGATGGTGTTTGGGAGCAGTTCTTCACTGAGAAGCCTGAGCCTTTGACACGTGAGGAGAAGAAAGCATGGATTGCACAGAACACAGGTGTTTGCCTGGGTAGTGATGCCTTCTTCCCATTCGGTGACAACATTGAGCGTGCTCACAAGAGTGGCGTAGAATATATCGCACAGGCTGGTGGTTCTATCCGTGACGACAATGTTATTGAGACATGTGACAAATATGGTATCGCCATGGCGTTCACACATGTTCGCTTGTTCCATCATTAATTTAGTGAAGAACGAAGAGTGAAGAGTGAAGAATTCATCCCCCCTTCAATATAAAAACGACATGAATGATATAGACGATATAATCATGGGCGGCATGGTCTTCAAAAGCGGTGGTGGTCCTAAAAAGGACGACGACGGCAAGGTGAAGACTAAGGCCAAAAAGAAAAAGTACATTACCGGCGCCCACGGCAGTGGCTCTGCTCGTCAGAAAGCTAAATATCGCCAACAACGCGCCAACCGCAAGTCGCAGAAAAAGTAATCAATAGAATATAAAAAAACATCCACGAACGTACCGAAATGCGTTTCGTGGATGTTTTTTTATCATTATTTCAACATAATAGCTGTATAAATTCGTCCGCTATCTGTTCCAAGTTTGCGGGCTGAAAAATATTCATCAGAATGAGCAAATGTACAAATGCCACAATCATGGATATTTTCCTCCAGAACACCGCAATGGGTAAGAATCTCCTTGTTGCAAAGTGGCAGATTGATGTGCCATTTCAAAGGTTGATCAATATTTCCCTCAGCTGCCATGCGCTCACGTTCCTCAGGATTGGCCTTGAAAGCAGCGTTAGGATATTGCGCTGCTATTTCTTCCATTGGGAAAGCGGCTTGTTCAAAAGCCTCGTAAACCTCATCTCCCACTTCAAAATTCTCCATAGAGATGCCAGGACCTATCACTGCCTTGAGATGTTTAGGCTCTGTCTTGTAGGCAAAAGCCATCTCTTGCATGGTCTTATGTACGATGCGAGCCAAGGTTCCTCTCCAACCGGCATGAATGGCAGCCACGGCATGATGCTCCTCATCATAGAGAAGTACAGGAATGCAATCAGCCGTTGAAACACCGATACAGACATTTTTCAGATTGGTCATAATAGCATCAACTCCCTCCAACACCATTTTACGGATATTTTCAGGCATTGAAAGAAACTCACCTGCAATCTGTCTTACCTCCACGCCATGAACCTGATGTGGGATGAGAATAAGATTTTCCTCAACACCCAGTTCATGAGCCAAAGCCTTGCGGTTAGCCTCCACGCATTCCGAATTATCACCACAAAACTCATTTATATTAAATTCACCATAGTTGCCCTGGCTCACCCCACCCTGACGAGTGGTAGAAAAAGCCATGACATCAGAGGCTATATTATATTCCTTTATCATTACTCGTATTCAAAATCATCCAGGTCTTCTACGTCCTCGATATCATCCTCATCGATATATTCAACGATATCCTCACCTTCATCAGCCAATTCCTGCTGGAAGCGAGACATATCCTTATCACGATGAACTAACGTATCTTCTGCAGTAATCTCCTGGAGCTTATTACTCTCTGAGTTCAACTCTTTCCACAGAATATCCTTGAGTTCCTGAATACCCTGTCCTGTCACTGAAGATATGAAAACCACAGGCAGGTCGGTAGGAAGCGTTTCCTTGAGCATCTCTATGAGTTCCTCGTCAAGAAGGTCACACTTGGTGATGGCAAGTACACGATGCTTGTCGAGCATCTCCGGATTGAAATTCTTCAACTCACCCAGCAGCACCTCATATTCTTTCTTGATATCGTCCGTATCTCCTGGTACCATAAACAGCAAGAGAGAGTTGCGCTCAATATGGCGGAGGAATCGCAAACCGAGTCCCTTTCCTTCGCTCGCACCCTCGATGATGCCAGGAATATCAGCCATGACAAAACTCTGGTGATCGCGATAATCCACGATACCTAATGATGGTTCAAGCGTAGTAAATGGATAGTTGGCTATTTTAGGACGAGCACTTGACACAGCAGAGAGAAGAGTTGACTTTCCCGCATTAGGGAAACCAACAAGACCCACATCAGCCAGAAGTTTCAACTCCATGATGATGGTCATTTCCTGCATAGGTTCTCCTGGTTGAGCATAACGTGGCGCCTGATTGGTAGAAGTACGGAACTGGAAATTACCAAGTCCACCACGACCACCCTTGAGCAGGAGCACTTCTTGCCCATCATAAGTTACATCACAAACGTACTTGCCAGTCTCAGCATTGTAAACCACCGTACCACAAGGTACGTCAATATAGATGTCCTTACCGTCAGTGCCATGACATTTATCACGTCCACCATTACCACCATGCTCAGCAAAGAAGTGACGTTGATATTTGAGGTGCAGCAACGTCCAGTAATTGTGGTTGCCGCGAAGATAAATGCTTCCTCCACGTCCGCCATCACCACCATCAGGACCACCATTAGGTTGGTACTTCACGTGGCGCAGGTGCATGGAGCCTTTACCACCCTTACCAGAGCGGCAATTGATTTTTACATAATCTACGAAATTGGATTCAGCCATTTTTTTTCTATTGTTTAATGTTTATGTTTGATTCTCTTCCTGATAGATCCTCTTCCTGGTTGAAAGAAAGTAATGTGCAATGCCTAATTTTTATCAAGCTGCACCCAAGGCGCAAACCCAACTAAACATTAAACATTACACATTAAATATGATCATTAGAGGTTGTCAATCACATTGCAAACACGAGCGAAGATCTCATCTACAGTACCGAGACCCTCGATGTGGTGATGAATACCTTCCTTCTCATACCAATCGATGAGAGGAGCAGTCTGTGTATGATATACATTGAGACGCTTCTTGATAGTCTCCTCGTTATCATCAGAGCGACCGCTTTCCTTACCACGGTTGATCAAACGAGCCATCAACTCATCCTCAGGAACAGCCAACTCAATCATGGCAGCAATCTTATGACCACGCTCAGCCAACATCTTCTTCAAAGCCTCAGCCTGTGGAGTGGTACGTGGGAAACCATCAAAAATCACACCCTTATGCTCTTTACCAAAGCTATCATATACGCTTGCGAGGATGTCGATCATCAACTCGTCTGGAATCAACTGACCATTGTCGATATAACCCTTAGCAGTCTTACCAAGTTCTGTACCGTTCTTGATTTCATTACGGAGTACATCACCTGTAGAAATGTGACCGAGACCATATTTCTCGATCATCTTGTCGCTCTGAGTACCTTTACCAGCACCTGGAGCACCGAAAATTACGATATTTTTCATTTTTACCTTAATATATATAAATTGTTTTATGTTGTGTCAGAAATTAATATTCATTCATCCATTTCTGCCCCCAAGGAGACAAAAGTATAGCAATCGTTACACCAAAGAAAACAGTGAACATACCTAAAAAGATTAAAGTGTTCATACTTATATCCTCCTATTTTTATTATTAAACTTAGTATATTTTTTACGTCTTTCTTCTTTCTCTTTCTTACCTTTCTTGTCAAAATACAGAGCGACCCAAAAAAGCCCCACTGCCAAGATAAAGCTAATCAGATAAATAAGCCAATGAAGTTCTTCCCCAATATCACCAACAAAAGTCGTTATAAACGCTGCTGTTATAAGATACTTGGAGACATCCAAGCAATAATCACTAATTTTCTCCCACATGCTTCACCCCCTATTCTTCTACAATCGTGTAGATGTCGCGGAGGTTTCTGCCTTCTTGGTCATAATCTAATCCATATCCTACGATGAAATCGTTAGGGATTTCCATCACTGCATAATTGATATCGAGATTAACCTTCAAGTTACCCGGTTTCACGAGAAGAGAGCAGATTTCTACTGATGCAGGATTCATTTTCTTGAGTTCCTCTATCATGTGGGCCATGGTAAAACCAGAATCAACGATATCCTCCACAATAATGACATGGCGACCCGCCAAATCCTGATTGAGACCCATGAGCGTCTTCATGCTGCCGGTAGAGGAAGTGCCCTCATAGGAAGCATATTTCACAAACGAAATCTCACTCGGTATCGTTATCATGCGCATCAAATCGGCAGCAAAAATAAACGAGCCATTCAACACTGCCAAGAACACAGGTTTCTTACCCTCAAAGTCCTTGTTTATGCGGTCTGCCACGACCTGTACTTTCTTCAAAATCTCTGCTTCCGGAATGGAAGTCTTAAAGGTTTTGTCCTTGATTTTAACTATACCCATAGTCTTGAAAATAATATTTTGTGCAAAATTACGAAAAAAATACGAAACTTCGTGCTTTCATCGGGCTTTTTTTAGTACTTTTGCATTTGTAGAAAAAGAACACCCCCACAATAATAGGAGAAATAGGAGAAATATGAAGATATTTACAAGTACTCAGATTCATGAATTGGACAGATATACCATCGAGCATGAACCTATCTCATCGCTCAATCTGATGGAGCGTGCGGCTAAAGCCATTACCCGAAGCATTGAGGAAGAATGGTCCAGCCGTACTCCCATTGTTGTCTTTGCCGGTCCTGGCAACAATGGCGGTGATGCGCTTGCGGTGGCCCGACTACTGGCAGAAGATGGTTATCCTGTTTCGGTATATCTGTTTAACGTACATAATAAACTCTCTGCAGACTGTGCAGCCAATAAGAAGAGGCTTACAGAATGCAAACAGATCAGACAATTTACAGAAATTACGGTCAACCTTGATCCGCCGCAGCTCACAGACAAGACCGTTGTCATCGACGGCATGTTTGGCAGCGGTCTTAACAAGCCTTTAGCCGGAGGTTTTGCTGCAATGGTGAAATACATCAACCAGAGTGCAGCCAAGGTGGTAAGTATCGACATCCCGTCCGGACTGATGTGCGAAGATAACACCTATAACATCCACGCCAACATCATCCATGCAGACCTAACCCTGACACTCCAGCAGAAAAAGCTTTCCATGATGCTTGCCGACATGCAGCAGTACATCGGGCGCCTCAAGGTACTGGATATCCGCCTTTCGCATGAGTTCATACAAAATGCCGACTGCAAATGTTCCATCCTGGAAGAAAGCGATATCCGCCACATGATGAGACCTCGCAACGACTTTGCCCACAAAGGCAGTATGGGCAATGCGCTTCTCATCGCAGGAAGCTATGGAATGACAGGAGCAGCCATATTGGCAACCAAAGCCTGTCTGAGAGCCGGTGTAGGAAAAGTTACTACCCATACGCCCAAGCGAAATTACGATATCATGCAAATCAGCGTACCGGAAGCTGTCCTCCAACTGGATCACGAAGAGACATATTTCAGTGAACCTACAGATGCAGACACCTTTGATGCCGTCGGAATCGGTCCGGGATTAGGTATCAACGAAGGAACAGCCATCGCCCTGATTGCACAAATACGACGTACCGCCTGTCCACTCGTCGTAGATGCAGATGCTATCAATATTCTGGCAAGTCATAGAGCCTGGATGCAGCAACTGCCGAAGGGAATCATCATGACTCCCCACCCTAAGGAATTAGACCGTCTGGTAGGTAACACCTGTACAAATAGTTACGAACGGCTGATGAAAGCCAGTGAACTGGCAGAGCGGCTCCAGGCGTACATCATTCTCAAAGGGCATTATTCTGCACTCTGCTCGCCAAACGGGCATATCGAATTCAATTCCACAGGCAACAGCGGAATGGCTACTGCCGGCAGCGGAGATGTCTTGACAGGCATTATCACTGCCTTATTAGCCCGAGGTTACAGACAGGCAGAGGCTTGCAGGATAGGTATGTATCTTCATGGACTCGCTGGCGATTTAGCTATAAAAGACATAGGTAAGGAGAGCCTCATCGCAGGCGATCTCATAGACTATCTGCCTAAAGCTTTCCTGAGAATGGAAGATTAAAAGACAGTTCATCAACATCAATGAACGGTTGACACAAAAATAATAGAGATAAGAGATGGCCTAAAGCGCATCTCTTATCTCTATTATTTTTAATTCCAAAGTACGCCGCAGATCATCCTTACGGCCCATTTTCAGTTTTCTGCGAATATGGCAGCGCTGGCTGGTGATATTAGACTCAGACTTGTTGAGTAAAGAACAGATTTCCTTCAGAGTCTTTCCTTCCAATATCAATTTGCAGATAACCTTTTCGCTTTTGGTCAGTTCCACACATACCAGATCCCAAGCTAAGAGTTCCCTTTCTTCCCGTTTCAACCGCTCAGTGGCTAGCCCCACTAAACGGTGACGCATTTCAGGACTAAGTCTTTCCAGCAAACTTTCTGCTTTATCGTGATCCAAATCGCGAATATTGGCAAGCATTTCCAATGCCTTCTTCTCTTCCTGATTGATTTCACGCGGTTGGCGCAATCCTTTAGTCACCTTACTCATATTATAGGTATAGACATAGCCAAACATCAATATGCCCACGAGTAAAGGCTTCAATGAAAGCCATAAGGTAACAGAAGGTTCTGCATAGATATATATAGCTAATACAGGAATCATCGCCAGAGCTACGACCAAAGCCGTTTTACGCAACATCAGACTGAGAGCGGTAATTCCGATAACCATCATGACGAAGACATTACCCAAAACCGTGATATGGTCTTCGACAACTCCAAAAAAAATACAGAATATACTGTCAATCATCAGTTTACCAGCAGCCAGCATCAGCAGGGCAGACAAACCATTATCGAAACTTAAGCGTTGCTTCCAGATGGTCCATTGGATGACAGAGAAAACTATCAGATGCGCACAGGTAAGTGCAAAGCCTATAGGCTCCCAGAACATCAGGAACAAGAAAAAATGCAGAGGAATCACAACAGCTTCTATCAGTGTAAAGAACAGATAAGCTATCACTCTTCTTCTATCAATAACACCACAATATTGTGGACAAAGATACAATTCTATAAATCGTATCATTTTCACCGTACTATTACTAAGACCTTTCATACAATAATTCTATCAAAAAGTTAATGATCATCTTTTTCGCAAAAATACGCTTTTATTTTGAGATCCGTATTCTTTTTGGGGATTTTTTTAGTTTTTAGGGGTAAATTTCAGTGTTTTTTAGTTGTAAATATAGAAAAAATCGCATTTTTCAGTATTTTTCAGTGCTAAAAAACTTGCAACCAAAGAGAATTCATCATAAATTTGCCACCAGAAAGAACAAAAAATCTACCATTTAACGATTCTAAGAACTTACAAAGTTTAGAGGAAAGATAAAAGTAATGATTTCTAAAACCAATAAAAAGTAAAAGACAAGAATCATAAAAGTAATTTTTCTAAGAACTTCAAAGTTTAAAAGAATAATAAAAATAAATATTTCTAAGAACAAAATCATAAAACATAAGATTATGAAGCAAAAGATGATTATAACAATGATTGCCTGCATAGGATTTTCCTATTCGGCAATAGCCCAAAAGGCAGCCATCAAGACCAACCTCTTGTATGATGCAACAACCACCTTCAATCTTGGAGTTGAGTTCAGCCTTGCACCAAAATGGACATTCGATCTGTCGGGAAATTATAATCCTTGGTCTTTCTCTGACAATAAGAAGTGGAAGCATTGGATCGTACAACCTGAAGCGCGATATTGGTTCTGCAACAAGATGATGGGTCACTTCCTTGGTTTCCATGCCTTGGGTGGACAGTATAATATAGGTAATATTGATGCAGACTTCATGTTACTGGGAACTGATTTCTCCAAGTTGAAAGAACATCGCTTCGAGGGATGGATGATAGGAGCCGGAATCGCATACGGCTACACCTGGACACTCTCCAAGCACTGGAACTTGGAAGCAGAGTTGGGATTAGGGTACGTTTTCTCCAAGTATGACCAATACGAATGTGAGAAATGCGGCGAGAAAGTAGAAAGTGACAAGAGCCACCACTACGTAGGCCCTACCAAGGCAGCCATCAACCTGGTGTATGTCTTCTAAACGACATCAGCAAGGTAGTATTCTTATCATTTAGGCATTACATTGTTTCTATCATTTAGTAAAAGACTTCAATTATGAGAACATTTCATATCATCAAATTAAGCCTCGCAGCAGCAGTCATTCTGCTCTGTATGCCTGCCAAAGCACAGCAATTGGTAGGTGGAAAAGTGAGCCTTCTCAACAAGGAAGTGAAAAAAACAGGCAATAACATTGCTGTCAATATGGATTTCAAGCTTGACAACCTTCAGGTGAAAAGCAATAAGGGAACCGTCATCATCCCGATGATCGTCAACCAGCAAGATACGCTCAAAATGCCTGCGGTGGAAATCATGGGACGCAAACGCTACATCTATTACCAGCGCAACAATAAGACTGCCACCCAAAATCCACTTATCGTTACCAGACGTAACAATAAGGAAACGCAGACCATACATTATGCTTATACAATTCCATATCGCGAGTGGATGAACAACTCACAACTCGTTGTCGGACAAGATGTCTGCGGATGTAACCAAGCTATTGTGGAAAACGGTTTGTTCAGCCGCATCGGTGAAGCCCTGCCAGGACCAATGAAATTGCAATATGCATACGTGAGACCTAAGGCAGAACCTATCAAGAACCGACAGGAAAAGGGTACGGCACAACTCAACTTTCATATCAACAAAGCAATTATCAATACAGAACTAGGCAACAATCAAGCAGAATTAGACAAGATGCGCAAGACTATCGACCTGGTGAAGAACGACGCAGACGTACACATCACTTCGATTACACTACATGGTTACGCCTCCCCAGACGGCAGCTATGCCAACAATGAGAAATTGGCTAAGAACCGTACTAAAGCCGTTTATGACTATCTGCGCAACCTCTATCCAGTGGAAAAGGAACTGTTCAAGTTCTCCTCTACTGCAGAAGACTGGCAGGGAGTGCGTGACTACGTAGGCAAGAACAACATCCCTCAGAAGGCAACCGTGCAGAACATCCTCAACAGCAACATGGGACCAGACGAAACGGAAAGAGCTATTGCAGCCAAGGCAGGAGATGCACACAGATATCTTATCAATCAAGTATATCCATCTTTGCGCCGCACCGAATATGAAATCAATTACGACGTAAGACATTTCAATCTCGAAGAAGCTCGCAAGATTATCAAGACCCGTCCACAAAAGCTATCCCTCGAAGAGATGTATGCCGTAGCCAACAGTTACGAAAAGGGAAGCAAGGAATACAATGAGGTATTTGATATCGCCGTAAAGATGTTCCCAGAGGAAGAACTTGCTAATCTCAACGCAGCCTATACTGCCATCGACAGAGGCGATAAGGTAAGCGCAGAGAATTACTTGAAGAAGGCTGGAAATGGTCCGGAAGTGGACAACGCTAAAGGCGCACTTGCTGTTCTGAAGAATGATTATCAGACTGCCAAGACCTACTTCGAAAAAGCTGATAAGGCTGGATTGAAGGAAGCCAAGATCAATCTTCAGGAACTTCTCAGAAGGATGTAATCAAAGGATGAATATCTATATATATAATGTATAGTAAAAGATGATTATTCAACAAAAGAGGATTTCATAAGTAAAAGATGACTCATAAATTGTAAAGAGGTTTAAGTTTAAGAAGGTTTATACAAAAAGCAAATAACTTTTGCTACAAAATATGCGAAACTTCCTTTTTAGAATTAATGTATAAGTAAAATAATTGTTTAACGTTTTAAGAACTTAAGATTATGAAGAAATTTAATCTATTCGCAATGAGTATGTTAGCGATAGCAGCATTCACATTCAACAGTTGCAGCACTGACGATACAATGTCTCCTACCACTGGTCAGGAAACAGTAGATGGTTTCTATAACATGACTATCCAAGTAAAAGGTTCTGCTGGTGATGCTACCAGAACTATCCAATCTAACCCTGAAAACGGAACTGTAGAGGAAAGTGCCATCACATCTGGTACCATCTATATCTATCAAGGTTCAGAAAGAATCTTCAAGAAGAACGTAACGGCAAGCGACTGGAAGACAGCTCCTACCCAGACAACAGTTGGTGAGACCAAGCCTATCAAAGTGAGTGTAACCAAAGTGAAAGAGAACACACCATACACCGTTTACTTCTTGGCAAACGCAGAATTGGACAATCCTCTCGCAGCCAATGCAGCATTTGCAGGATCAACAGTCGGAGGTGCAAACTATGCAGGCAACAACCATTTCGTGATGTTCAACCAGAACGACAAGAACAAGCAGGCAGCTCATAGTACTGTTACCTTTACAGCAGACAATAAGAACGAGGCTACCCCTGCCATTGCTACCCAGATCTCTCTCGACCGAGTTGTAGCAAGAGTAGATGCTCCTACCGTAGAGGTAAACAAGATTGAAAGAAAGCCAGAAACTACCACCAAGAACTTTGAGGATTATCTGGAAGGTGTAGTTTATGACACATACGCACTGTCAAACTTGAACAACAACTCTTACGTAGTGCAGAATTGGAACACAACAGGTAAGTGGACACTCAATGCGCTGATTGCAGAAACTACTCCTTACTACAAGCCAACAACAGAGTACGGTAACAAGTATCAGGCTGCAGGTCTTGAGAATTTCACCACCAACGCCCGTACTCCTAAGAACTATATGTTTGAAAATACGACAAATGAAAAGGATGATGCAACATCAATCTACTTCTGCATCAAGGCCACATTGACAGAAAGTGCTAAGGCAAATGCAGACTTCGCAGATGGCACATTCTATCGCTATGACGGCAAGCTTTACACCCGTATCGCAGATTTGATGGCAGACGATGAAGTAAGTAACCCATTCGGAGAGCTCACAGCAGCAGAAGTGGTAAATAATATTAAGGATGCAAACGGCAAATTGATTGAGGAAGGCGAAAAGTTAGCAAACTTCCGCAAGGCCAACAACATCGAAGTTTACCGTGCAGGTAAGATGTACTACTGCTACACCATTGAGGACAACTACTACGTACGTGAAGGTTATTACTCAATTCTCCGCAACAGCATCTATCGCATGAATGTGAATGGTATCTACGACTTAGGTAAGGATGTTCCTAACGGACCAACTCCAGACGATATCCAGCCTAACTACTACATGAATGTAACAGTAGCTATCAACCCTTGGGTACTTAACTCTACTAATATTCAGTTGAAGTAACAATCATCAATCTTTCGGGGGCATTGCCTCCGAAAGATTTCCTCCAAAGAATCAAGAACGAAGCCTTCATAAGACAGTGATATAAAACTCACCCCCTACTACTTCCTCCATCCGAAAGATGGGATTACCCAGTGCTTCCAGTAAAGCACCCCAAAGACGAAATCAACGATGCCCTACCCTAAAAGCAGGGCACTCCAGATAACTCAAGAGAACTTTTCTAAGAATATTAACAATATAAAGATTTAACGATATGGCAAAATTCATCAACAACAACTGGTTTAAATTGGTATGTTTCTCAGCCATAGCACTAACCACAATGTCTTCTTGCATCAAGGAAGACATGGACGACTGCCCGCCTGCAATAAGTAAAGTGGCTCTCCAGTTCGACTATACATATAACGTGAAACAAGCTGACGCTTTCGCCGCTGAAGTTAAGAATATCAACGTTTATGCCTTTGATGAAAACGGCAAATTCTTTGACTCTTATATCGAAAGCCGAGAAAAGTTTGAAACTGGACACACGATGGAAATTACGGGTCTGAAGGATGGGAAATATACCTTCGTATGTCTGGCTCGCGACCGTCAGGTGATGTCAAGAGCAGAAGATGACGAGATGGAGTTCAGCTTTGCTTCTCTTACACCGGGCGTTTCTACCATTGACGACCTGACCGTAAGGATGGGTAAGGACAATAGCGAAGAAATCAAGAACGACAAGGAGTTTGCTGCCTTATACACAGCAAAGACTCAGGTGGACTTCCAGCGGCTGAACCAAAATGGAAACGAAGGTACAGTAGTGACTTCTACACTCAGTTTAATGAAGTGTACCAAGACTTACCGCATCGTATTGCTCCCTTACGAGAACGACCAGGCGGATTTCAAACCTGAGAATTTCGACGTTCGCATCGAAGGTTCTGCTGCATGGCTCGATCACAATGGAGAGAAAGTGAAGAACGAAGGAATCACCTACTTGCCATACAACATGGAGCGCAGAGCAAACTATGACGGTGCACATACCGAGGTGAATGAAGAACCTGTAGATCAGGCCTTGATTTACGATCTCTCATCTTCTCGTATGTTTGAAAGACAGAGTGACAGACGTGCCGTAAGGGATGGTGACAAAAGCAAATATGATGACAAGCGCATCATTATCACCGACCTGCGCGATAAGGATAATCCTATAGAATTATTCAATCATTCTCTCCCTTGGTTCCTTGCTCTTTGCGGAGAAAAGGTAAACCAGAATTGGGATGATCAGGAATATCTGGACCGTGAAGACCATTACGTTCTGATGTTCTACGTATCGGACAAGAGAGATTACAACATGATCACCAAGGTGAATGTCAATGGTTGGAATGTCAACCTCAAAGATACAGAATTAGGCAATAATCAATAAAGAAAGGAGGACGCTATGAATGACTTCATTAAATTATACAAAAGAAGGAATCGAATCAAGACCTTCTTGATGGCACTCACGGCATTGCTACTCTCGCTTTTAGCCATCAGCGTCTTCACATCATGCGTCTATGACGATTATGGTCCAGGCACTGCCAATGACGACAGCGAGACCTATTTGAATCTCAGTTTTCTGACTTCCTCTCCTACCGAGTCAAGGGCAGCGATGAGTAGAGCAGATGACTTCGACAGCAACCCAGCCAATCCTGCTACGGAAAGCAGCATCCACAGCATCAGAGTTTGGGCTTTCAATTCCAACTCTACAGGTGATGATGCCATCGCAGTAAGCTATAGAGAAGAAATTCTCACCACTCCTGTCAACGGCGAAACAGCCGTAAAGACAGTAAGCATGAAAATTCCTCGCAAATCGGGAGGAAACGAACTTGAGAATCTCGACCTTTTCATTCTGGCAAATGCGGAAAGCATCGAGGGTATTTTCCCAGAAAATACTGCCAACAAGATGTTGCCCCGCAAGCAATTGAAGGAAATGGTCATCAAGAATCAGTTCGGCATCAACGGTGAAGGTAAAGCTCAGGCAACAGAAGTTCCTGCTACAGGACTGCCACTGTCAAGAGTCATCACCCATATCTCTGTAGCAGATCATGTGGCAGATACAGAAACTGCTGCTGCAGCCAAGAGCGTGATCATCCCGTTGGTAAGAGCCGTTTCTAAATTGCACTTCTTCTTCGCAAGAAAGACTGATGGAGGAACAGAAGAGGCATTGATCACCAAGATAGAATTGAATGAGGACATCATACCACAAGCCAGTTATGTCTTCCCTGATGCAACCACCTATGCATACCGCGAGACTGCCGGACTCATCTCCACCCAGTATAATAGAACTACCACCTACGTACAGTCAAAGGTGACGCTCGGAGGAGTTTCCAACAGATACATTACCAGTGTTGCAGACCCAACAACTTTCCACAGAGGAAGCAGTGAAAAAGCAGCTGAATACATGACGCGTCTGGATGGAGCCAACTTCGTATCCCAGCACCGTACTTATCTCAGAGAGAGCAACCGACCTATCACAGGTAGAATTTATTTCAAACTGAGTGAGGACTCTCCAGAGCAAAGTACCACCTTCACGATACCTTCCAACATGAAGCCTGCAGCACGCAACCACGAGTTGGTAGTCTATGCATACTTTCTCGAAGGCGGCAAGTTGCAAATCAACCCTACCGTACTCGACTGGGAAGATGGCGGAAAGTACAACTATGTAGATAAGGTAGAAATCCATACCGTCGTAGAAGGCGATTATCAAACCCATGACGGAGGCATACAAGTAGCTTTCAATGAGCCTACCTGGGGACCGAAGATTACCTTCGAAAATATCTATACAGGTGGCAGGAAATGGATTCTCCAGAGCAACAATCCAGTCTTCGGATTTGTGATAGCGGGAGACGAAAGTGGAGAAATCAAGAATACCCTGGAAGGCAACGGCAACAAGGAAACCATCAGCTTCTATGTAGTGCCTAAGAAGATTCTTGATATGGCAAATCCACACAACTATCATGCAAATATCTTCTTGACGATCGTTCCAAGCAACAAAGCACTCATCAACGTGGGTGAAGGCGAAGAAAAATTGCCAGGAACCTCTACGGAAATCAGTTTTGTTCAAGTGAAGTAACATTTAAAATGACACCATCATGAAGATCAATTATCAATATAACAGAACCTGGAAAGCAATGCTGACCTTCATCATGGGCGTACTCTTATCCGGGTGCGCTGGGGAAGATGCCTTCAACGATACGATCGGAATGGAAGAGAGCCTCAGCATTTATCCACAGGTGACTGATGCCAAGACAAGAGTTGCATCCGACATGAGCCTCAACGAGGCTAAGTTGGATAAGCTCGATGTGAAAATCTTTGGTAAAGCCGATGCAACGCTCAAGTTGAGCAAGACATTGCCAAGCATGACTCAAGGTACTACTGCTACTTTGGACCAGGGCAACTGGAAAGACAAGAACCAGCTGGTAGAAAATGAAACTTACCAGGTTGTTACCATTGCCAATGCCAAGGAATCACTGCAAGGCATCAATGTTCTGAGCGAATTAGCAGGAAAGACCCAGACGGATGCAGACATCTGGAAACCATACCAGACGAATACCAATCCTGGCAAGAACTTCCTGATGAGCAGCACGACCGATTATCTCGTAACAACAGCTGCCCGCCAGACCATTCAAACCAGTCTCTGCCGTGCAGCAGCTAAAATCCTGGTAAAGCTCAACATCAATGTGCCTGGATACACTGTTGGCAATCCAAGTTGGAATTTCCAGAACTACAATACTGCTACCACATTCTTCGGCGAGAACTCTGCCAAGACTTTGGGCAATATGAGTGGAGCTTACGAAAGTGCTATGGGGGAAAACGGAAACTTTACCATTACCACCTACAGCTATGCTACCCAATGGGACAATACGGAGCAGATGCCTAAGTTGATTGTGAAAGTACCGCTGACCAAGATTTCAGAAGATGCTGAAGGAGAAGGAACCGTTGGCGAAACCACAGACAACTTCTATAGCATACCTGTACGTGACATCAACGAAACAGAGTTGAAACGCAACCATATCTATACCGTCAATGCCAACATTACCAATCGTGGCAGCAGTACTGAAATCGTCTATGGAACCCAGGCGGATATCCAATACGACGTGATGAAATGGACAGAAGGCGAAGAAACCGTTATCAATGCCGATAAGCATAGTTATCTCCTGGTTACCCCTACCTTCCATATCATGAGAAATGAGAAAGTGGATAACAAGACGATCCAATTCTATGCTTCCGATGCTTGTACTGTCCAAATAGACGAAGTTTATTATTACGACAAGAACGGCACGAAGAAGACGATTAAGTCAGGAAGTACTTATCCACAAATCAGTCTGAATTTCGCCAATGGTCATACAGAGAAGAAAGACCAGGGTATCGTCAATATCCAAGCTAAAGAATTTGTTCCGTTGACCGTAAAATACATCAAGTTTACCATATCCTGCGGTGAAGGAGAAAACAAGAAGACAGAACAGGTAACCATCAAGCAATATCCATTGGAGTACATACAGGCCATTGCAGGATGGTACTCTACCAAGAGTCTGGACGGATGGATTGATTGGCAAGAACATCAAAAAGCCCACAAAACCAGCAAGATATCATCTGATAATAACTTCAAGGCAAAGGTTTATACCTATGGTAAGATACAAGAAGGATGGGGTTGGTGGTCAGATATCATAGAAGGCACATATATTTGGGAATACCAAGATGAATATAAAGAAAATGCATACCAAGCCACTCTGAATAAAGCAAGAAAAGACCAATCCAACAACAACATGTATGTGGTTCAAATCACGCACACCAACGGAAACTATACGATTGGGCATGTAAACAACATCAATCCGACCACAAAGTTGTCTTCAGAAGACGTAGTATCACCTGCTTTTGCTCTGGCATCTCAGCTCGGTACCGTAACCGTTTTCAGCAAAGGAGTCAACGCATCCAAGCACTGTGATGACTATGTAGAAGTAGGAACAGACGGAACCCGTTATGACAATTGGCGACTTCCTACGGAATCGGAAATCAAAGTGATTGTAAACTACCAATACAAATCTGGTCAGGATGTCGTAACAGAGGTCCTTAGAGGCTATTCATATTGGTCTTTGAGTGGAAAGCTGGTAACAGCAAATTCGAAAGGTTCTGATGAAGAAGGATTCGTACGCTGCGTCCGCGACCTTACACCTGAAGAAGTAACTGCATTAGAAAACAAGAAAGAATAAACCATCACAAAGGAGGCACTATTATGAAACATTTAAAATATTATATGAGTATGATTGCAGGACTGTTGGCTATGCTGACAGCCTGCACAAACGACATGGTTGAGAATGGTCCTTCTGAGCTTTGGGAAAAACAAGGAAACGAATATACCATTACCACTTATGTTGGTATTCCGAGCTATGAGGAGAACCAGACCATAACCAGAAGTCAGACATACGGTAATGAAGGTATTGACCGGGCAGAAGACATCCAGCTTTTCTGCTTCGACAAGGACGGTTTCTTCTTAGGACTTGCAAAAGATCTTACGCTTGAAACAACGCCTAAAGGAGATATCCTGGAAAACGGCAGCAGCAATCCGAAAGGCATCAAGGCTACAATACCAAATTCTACCGCAAGAATCCACTTTGTTGCCAATGCTACGTTGGACATCACCCAATCTCCTAAATGGATCGGAATGCATGAGAATATGCTCATGACTTCATTCGAATCAAGCGCTGGAGAAGATCAGTCTCAAAAAATCGTCTATTGGGGATATGTCAAGAAAAATACGCCGGAGGAGATGAAAGCTTTCCTCAATGGTGGAGCCGACAAGCCTGTGATACATCTCATCAGAGACAGAGCCAAGGTGAAGGTTGAACTGGAAGACGAGGTGGCTAACGAAATTGAAAAGGTGATAGTATCTATCTACGACGGTCAGGAACACGGTACGATTGCTCCATTCAAGACAGACCTCACCTTCCCTGACACCCATGAGATGGCAGTATGGAACCCTGATTATATCACTCCTACCAAAGACCAGAAGACATACCAGGGTTCTGAGGGACAGATGGAGAATATCGCCTATACCTTTGAGAATCGCAATGATGCCAGCAAACCGCTGAAGGTTATTCTCTGGGCAACTTACAAGAACGGTACCCACAAACGTTTCCTCGTGCTTTTGCAGGACAAGGACAACCAGCTCTACCGCATCAAGCGAAACCATATCTATAAGATTAAGGTGAAGAAACTGGATGCTTCATTGGGCTATGACAGCTTTGATGCAGCCGTAAATGGAACACCAGCCAACAACCCTTGGATTGTAGTAGAAGACATTGTACCAGAAGTTTCAGACGGAAAATATACCCTCAGTATCACAAATGGCACCTATATTCTCTTGAACGAGGGAGCTACTGCAGCACAAAGTATTTCCTTCAAGTATGCTGGCGATACCGACATTACCGCAAATGACTTTGAAGCAATTTGGATGAAGAATACCAATTGTGCTATCAATGAGACTCCTGTCATTACATTCAATAATGGCGAAGGAAGCATTCATTATACATTGAGCACCATTGATAATTCCATGAAGGAAGGAATCATCCGACTGTTGGACAAGAAGCATGGTCTGAGCAGGAATATCCACATCTATACCATCAAGAATATGGAATATGAGTTTGAGTTCCCTGCTACGATGGGTAAGGGTATCAGCGCCACAGCACAACTGAAATTCAAGATTCCGGCTAACTATCCGAAGGAATTGCTTCCAATAGAAATCAAAATCGCTTCTAATGATATCAATCCGCAGAATTGCGGTATAGAAGTAGGTTCTACTGCGGAAGTAGATGGAGGAAAAGGATGGAACAACTGGTTTGTTGTGAAATATGAATCTGCCAGCGTAGTGGGTACGACACAGACCATTACCATCAAGAACATGAGAGTCAACACATCCGGTACTCGGGGTAAGTTCTATGTGAAAGCCAGCTACTACAACGGAGGCTATATAAACGCAGCAAACGTGAAGACAAAGGCTAAAGAAATTACTTTTACATATAGATAAAAACAACGGATTTTACAGAATCATTAAATATCATTTACTTTTACTAAGAACACCAAATAGCGAAAACTATTTAAACTGGTCGTCGGAGATATAGTTGCCGAGTTGAACTCACCTTCTATAGCTCCACGACATTCATTTTTTGAAAAACTGCACATTATTGTTGCCTTTTTCAGATTTATTATTTAACTTTGCAAAAAAGAATTGGCTTATGAGATATCGAATTATTATTATCACCGCATTGGTGTTCTCATTGAACATTCTGCAAGCTATCGGACAAAACCGCTCGTTTGTCTATCCTGTGATGCCCGACTCTCTCAAATCCGTAGAACAACGGCTCAATTATCTGGGTCTCCATTATTGGGACAATTTTGACTTCAAGGATACCTTGCAACTTAGCAATGCCAATATCTCAGAACAAGGATTTGTCAATTTCATCGATCTCATTCCTCATTTTACCCCAACTACCGCAGAGCAGAGTGTGCATATCTTTGCTTCAAAAGCTTTTGGGAGCCCGAAGAGTAAAGACAAATTCGAGAGCCTCATCGAACACTATCTGGGTAATCCGAAGTCGCCTATGAGGAACGACCACACATACCTCCTTTTCATAAAAGATATAATAGCCTCACCATGCATAGATGATGTGGAAAAAGAAAGATGGACTTTTAAATACAAGCAGACCAATAAAAACCTGCCCGGCAATACGGCTATTGACTTCAAATGGAAGGATGAAAAAGGAATGAGACATCAGTTGAACGAATATAAGAATCAGAAAGTAATTCTCTATTTCTATGATCCTGACTGCGAGAATTGTCATAAGATTACTGCATGGCTTAACAAACAGACCATACCGGAGGATATCCAACTCCTAAGAATTCATGCAGATGATAAAATCAGTGATTTATATAGCTTACGCGCTATGCCAACCATTTATCTGTTGGACAAGAATAATAAGGTTATACTAAAGGACTGTTCACCTGAGCTATTAATCAGTGAAATTAACAAAAAATAAAATTTAAACTGGTCGTCGGAAATACAATTATTGGTTCTTAGCCTTAGATGAATCGTAAGACATCTGGAACTCTGCTCTCACATTCTGGTTGCGCATGACAACAATCGTATAGTTACCATCTTTCAGCGTACCTACTGTAGTATTCAGAGTATAGTAGCCATAGTTGCCAGACACTCCATAGTCAGCATTCTCTGTGATAATCAACTTGTTGCCCACCAAAGTTGTTTCCATCTTAATGCTTACAGCATCATCAAAAACAACATTCTTGTGAGTCAGCATCAACTTTCCACCTGGCAGAATCTTGCAGACAAGCTTCTCTTCCATTTCAGCGTTGTTGCTACCATCCTGTAGGATAGGTGTACTTGCAGACTGTGTGTAACTCAACATTGAGAACGAAGGCATGAATGTAGTGGTCTGTTGACCAAGCATTCCATCGTTTACTCCATCATCACTTGCACTGCAGCTTACAAAGCCCAATGCCATTGCCAATACCAAAATCGGCATCATTGAAAATTTTCTCATAATCTAATATCATTTACTTGTATTCTATTTATTGCTTGTTTATTTTTGTTTAATCATTCTATATTGTCTTTAGTTACTTTACACTTATGTTTTTAGTTAAATTGCGTTACTCCAAACGCTGTCGTCATCTTCTACCAGTACAATGATATTATATAAGAATAAAAGCATACTTGCCCAAGCAAAGTATTTCTTTCGGTTGCAAAAATATGAAATCTTTCTTGAAGAATAAGAGCGAATACCGTCAAACTATGCTAACGGATATTAATATGGTTTATAGCAAACTGATTTAAAACAAAAAGTACACCTTTTCAAAACAAAAGACCACCATCAATCTGCCTATCAAGAGTCAGCCTATAAAAAGCAAAAAAAGAGTGGAAGCCTTTCGGATTCCACTCTCATATCTTAGATTGAAAAAACTCGAATTAGTCGAGGTTAGCCAACTTGTTGTCAGAATGAAGAACATCCTTGATCTTGTGGCTATAGAGATCAACCATGTACTCACGAGCCTTACCGCAGTACTGACGTGGGTCGAAGTACTCTGGGTGAAGAGCCAATGTCTCACGAACACCTGCTGTGAAAGCAAGACGAGAGTCAGAGTCGATATTGATCTTGCAAACAGCGCTCTCAGAAGCCTTAGTCAACTGCTCCTCTGGGATACCAACTGCATCTGGCAACTTACCACCGAACTTGTTGATGATATCAACATACTCCTGAGGAACTGAAGAAGAACCGTGGAGAACGATAGGGAAACCAGGAAGCTGCTCCTCAACTGCTGCCAATACGTCGAATGCCAATGGAGGAGGAACGAGGTGACCAGTCTTAGGGTCACGTGTACACTGCTCTGGCTTGAACTTGTAAGCACCGTGAGATGTACCGATAGAGATAGCCAATGAATCAACACCTGTACGTGTAGCGAAATCAACAACCTCCTCAGGCTTTGTATAGTGAGACTCCTCAGCAACTACGTCATCCTCAACACCAGCGAGGACACCGAGCTCACCCTCTACAGTTACACCGAACTGATGAGCGTAGTCAACAACCTTCTTTGTCAATGCAATGTTCTCCTCGTATGGAAGTGCAGAACCGTCGATCATTACAGAAGAGAAGCCGAAATCTACACAGCTCTTACATGTCTCGAAGCTATCACCGTGATCGAGGTGGAGAACGATCTCAGGATGGTTGCAACCCAACTCCTTTGCATACTCTACAGCACCCTCTGCCAAGTAACGGAGCAAAGTAGGGTTAGCATACTTACGAGCACCCTTAGATACCTGGAGGATAACTGGTGACTTCAAGTTAGAAGAAGCCTGGATGATAGCCTGCAACTGCTCCAAGTTGTTGAAGTTGAAAGCAGGAACGGCCCAACCGCCCTTGATAGCTCTTGCAAACATTTCCTTAGTGTTCACAAGACCGATTTTCTTGTAATCTACTGCCATAATATTTAATTTATTATTTTAATGAAACATTCTTCTATACTATATTAATAAGGTAAAGCACTCTTACCAAACACTTCCCTAAAACGAGTGCAAATTTACTTTTTTCTTTTGACACGGCAAAATGTTAACTTGCTTTTTCGTATTTCAAACGAGTTAAAAAAGTTAATTCTTACTTTTTGATGCGATTTTTCTAATGTTTTGCTAAATACAGATAGCAATTTTAGCTCTTTTGAGCAATTTTGTATTCACGAACTGCAAAAGCTAATACTATTACAAAACTGATAAATGGTACGATAAATGGCAAAGTAACATGAGTAGTGTCGGCTATCAGACCCATCAGCAGGAAGCCACAGCCACCTATCGGGGTCATCATCAGCAAGGAAGATGCTGATTTGGTAAGATTGCCCAAACCTGTCAAAGCAATGGCAAATATCGTAGGAAACATAATCGCTTCAAAAAGATAGTTGCCTACCAATGCGACTAAGGAAACAACCCCTAAATCACAAAGCACCAAGCCGATACAGACAACACTACCAGCTGCACAGATGAGCAACATCGTAGTGGCTGCCACCCGGCGCATAATCCAACTGCCTAAGAAACGTCCCACCATAAAGAATCCCAAAGCTACAGTCAGCACCAGGGATGCCGTACGGTCATCCATCCAGCGCATTCCTGTTACGAAATTGATGAAATAGGAATTGATGGAAATTTCTGCAATCTCATAGCATAAAAGTGCCAACAGACCGAAGACAAACATACCATGATGCGCAAAGAGTTTGCCGATATTACTACCCTTAGCCTCATCCTCGGCAGTTACTTCATGCTTTATTTCTGGCAAATGAACACGCGAAAAGACGAGCGCTATCAATAGCACGAGAATACCCAATATGGTATAAGGCACCACTACATTACCGCCTTCTTCTGTATTATTGAACAGAAACTGACCGACGCAAAAGGTAGCGAAAAGACTTCCTAAACCATTAAATGACTGCGAGAGATTCAGACGACTCGTTGCCGTCTCCTTGGCACCCAATTCTGTAACATACGGATTGGCAGCCGTCTCAAGAAAGACAAGACCACAACCGATGATAAACAAACATAGCAGAAAAGCAGAAAAACTGCCCATCGCTGCGCCAGGAATGAACAGCAAGGAACCTGCTCCGAAAAGAATCAATCCGAATACGACACCACGGCGATACCCATACCTATTAATAAAGATACCTGCTGGAATCGCCATCAGGAAATAACCCAAATAAGTGGTTACCTGAATCAGCGAAGAATGCGTAATACTAATATGCAAAGCATTCTGGAAATGCTTGTTGAGTACATCCAGAATGGCACGAGCGAAGCCCCACAAGAAGAAGAGCGACGTGATTAATACAAAAGGTACGAAATACTTTCTGTCTGTAATTTTCTTTTGTTCTGTTGACATTATTTTAAATTTTAATCTTTTTCATCATATTACCTATCTGCTGCCAATGCACGAGATCCTTGCTTTGGAAGATAGATTTTGTCTATTCATAAGTCATTCATTTTAATTGTGAGTTAAAATCGGGAACAAAGGTAAGGTCTTTTGGTGAGAATTCCAAACTTTCTCACCACTTTTTGTTGCTTATACTAAATAGAAATGTTTTTGAGCCTAACAGAAATCTCCGTTCAAAGACGCTGAACGGCGGTTCAAAGACGTTGAACGAAGAATTTGTATAGGAGCAAGAACATTTATCTGCCTCAATTTATCTGATAATTCAGTAATGAGAGGACGTGTACACGCAAGAAGGACGTTGAAGGGCTTAGTTGCGGATTTGAGGGTGATAGAGAGTAATGTTGGTTTTTAGTTATTTTCAGGTATAAAATAGTATGTTATTGTAAAAGTTTTTATACTTTTGCAATAGCATAGTTTAATGATACAAAATAATGATGAAACAAACTTTTATACTTCTGTTCTCCTGTTGGTGGCAAGAGTTCGCAGTCTTGAGATAAAGTGTAATTTGCTGATTTTCAGTAATATAGATGATAGAAAATCTGCATAACCTAACGAAGCGCTTCATTAAGGTCTAATGATGCGCTTCATTAACACTTAACGATGCGCTTCATTAAGGTCTAACGATGCGCATCATTAACACCTAACGATGCGCATCGTTAAAGTTCGTACTTGCACTTCTTTAGAGGAAATGGAACTTAAATATATATTTGTTAATAAAAATATCAAATTTTGTTTTGTACTCTGATGGACATTTTCAAAAACGTGTTCTCAAAAATCATTCACTTTCCTTATTCTTGTTTTGGACTGAAACAATGGGGCACTTTTAGGGTTAATCGAAACTTGTATTTGGCTTTACATGTCTCAATCAAACTCATTATTAGCTAGCAAACTTAAACTTTGCCCATTTACTTGTTCCAAACAGCCACCAAGGAGAATACTAATGAATAAAAATATCCATTTGCAAGAAATCGGTTTATATAAGTTTAGTTTCATATGCCCACAACATGGTTAGTTCGTGGGGCAAATTTAATTATTTAAAATGAAAGTTCCAAACTTTTATTGATTTTTTCAAGAAAAACAAAAAGATAATCAGAAAACACTACACTTTTCTTTGAATCATTGCCCACTTAGCTATAACAAACAAAGTGACTCCATTTTAGATGGAGCCATTTTGCTTATTTTTCCTCATAATGGAAGTAAGAAAAGTCGGCAGAGCCACTATTTTCCTTTCCATCCACATACATACCCAAGGTTACGCCAGTAAATCCGCCAGCCACCTCGGTACTCATCAGACTGCAATTCATGGAAGCAAGCTCCTTGAAGGTCTTGCCGTCTGTGGAATAATCGAAATAATACATGATGCCCTCACTGCGCACACGAAGCTTAACAGCTTTCTTTCTGACATTCGGTACACTCTTCACGATATAATCAATGCTCTTCAACTTACAGCGCAAAGCTATCTGCTTATCCGTAACAAAGAAATCCAAGTGACCATCATTGATTTGATAAACCGTCAATCCCGCCTCTACATTTCCTTTAGGAAACACTTCTGACTGCAATTCAAAGTTGGCACTCTCTTGACGGCGACCAAAGGACGTAGGCTGATTATTCGCCGTCAACGTACCATGAGGATAAAGACGAAGACTAAATCCTTCCTCGGTTGCTAGTGAATCATAATTGGCTATGATAGGATTTTGAATACGAATCCATTCTGCGTCACCCGTATTAGGATTTACAATTTCATCAGCCCCCAAATGCTTCTCCAACAAAACAGAAGGCAAGGTGTTCGCCTTCACCAAGGTATCTATAGGCAAGCCACCGTTGACCACAGGCCATTCACCCGCCTTCCACTCCACAGGGGCGAGGTAGGTCTCACGACCGAGATGATGATAAGAACCTCCATAGTTGCGATAAGCCAAGAATACCATCCACCAAGAGCCATTCTCTGCTTGCACAAAGTCACCATGGCCTGTGCCTTGTATCTGCAAGGATTGCCCGAGGCGGCTGCAGTTGGTCAAGATAGGGTTGTTCGGATTGCTCTCGTATGGACCTTCGATGTTCTTGCTTCGAGCAATAGTAAGATGATGCGCCAACTCCGTTCCTCCCTCTGAAATCAAAAGATAGTAATAGCCATCTTTCTTATAGATGTGTGGTCCCTCAGGATAACGACCGCCATCCCCCTGCCAGAGTTTCTTACTCTCGGTAAGTTGCTCACCTGTCTCGGGATTGATTTCGCAAAGCCAGATGGCATCGTCAGGATTGCTCACCATGTAGCACTTTCCGTTTTCGAAATAAAGAGAAGGGTCGATGCCTTGCTGCTTCAACCAAATAGGTTCACTCCAAGGTCCACGAGGGTCTTTGGCTGTGACCATGAAGTTGCCGCCATTTCCCACATTGGTCGTTATCATATAATAGATGCCTTCGTGATAGCGGATGGTTGGCGCATAGATGCCGAGCCATGAGCTGGCTCCCTTCAAAGGCAACTGGCTTTCACGGTCGAGTACATTACCTATCTGCTGCCAATGCACGAGATCCTTGCTTTGGAAGAGCGGAACTCCTGGGAAATACTGGAAGGAGGAATTGACGAGATAGAACGTATCTCCCACTCTGCAAACAGAAGGATCCGGATGATAACCTGGGATAACAGGATTACGATACTCCTGTGCAGAAACTGGCAAACATACCAGCATCAGCATCCATAAAAATCCAAATAGGTTTTGTCTATTCATAAGGCATTCATTTTAATTGGGAGTTAAAATCGGGAACAAAGGTAAGGTCTTTTGATGAGAATTCCAAACTTTCTCATCACTTTTTTGTTGCTTATACTAAATAGAAATGTTTTTGAGCCTAACAGAAATCTCAGTTCAAAGACGTTGAATGTCAGTTCAAAGACGCTGAACGGCGGTTCGAAGACGTTGAATGGCGGTTCGAAGACGTCGAACGAAGAATCCTTATAGGAGCAAGAACTTTTTTGTCTAAGATAGAGAACTATTCGTCTAAGATAAGAAAATATCATACAAAAGATCACAACAGTTCACGAGTCTTGATTTCGAGATATTTATTAAGTACATCAACCGAAAGAGCCTCGGGCGTGGTAAGCAAAGCCAAGATGCCACGCTGCTTGAGCGAAGAAACGATGAGACGCTGCTCGTAAGCAAACTGCTCGGCAACAACATGACGATAATATTCCTCATCACTATCGGGACGAGTGGCAAGATAGTCTTTCACTTCATGATCCTCAAAGAACACCACCAAAAGACGATGACGGCGGTTGAGCTGAAGGAGATAAGGCAACTGCCTCTCCATGCTGATGCGATTGGCAAAGTTCGTATAAAGTATCAGGAGTGAGCGCTTGGTGATGTGCTGGTTGACCTCTGCCACCAAAGCTGAATAATCGGATTCGGCAAAGCGAGTCTGCTGGCGATAAAGCATTTCAAGAATATTCTGCATGTGCCCTGTACGACGGGAGGCTGGAACAAAATCCTCAAAATGGTCGCTGAACGTTACAACACCTGCCTTGTCTTCCTTTCTCATCGCAATATACGAAAGCACCAGCGAGGCATTGATGGCATAATCAAGGTAGGTCATACCCCGGAAAGCCTGTTGCATCACCCTACCTTTATCAATGATATTGAAAACCTGCTGAGAACGCTCGTCCTGATATACATTCACCATCAATCTGGAAGTGCGGGCTGTGGCTCGCCAGTTGATCAACCGGAAATCATCGCCCGAAACGTAATCCTTGATTTGTTCGAATTCCGTATGATTGCCCACCTTCCGTATTTTCTTGATACCCATTTCCGCAAGATTGTTGCTCATAGCCAACAATTCATAACGGGTAAGCATCAGATAGGAAGGATACACCTTGACATCACAAGGCTGGCACAGAGTAAACCGACGCTGCACCAAACCTATCGGTGTGGAAGCGAAAACACGGACATGCCCAAAGGAATAAACTCCACGCTCCGTAGGACGTAGCTTATACCTGATATTCTTTCCCTCTCCCATCGCCAACTTCAAACGAAAGAGAACATCTCGGCGCTGGAAAACTGGCGGAATCTCATCTATGACTTCCAACCGAACAGGAAAGGAATAGATACTCTCCACCCGGATGTTCACTTCATTATCGTCGCCATTGGAAAATCGCTCCGATAAAGTGCGACTGGCCATCATTCCCCGCTCATGATACAACAGGAATAATTCAACAAAAACCAGAATGACAAGGGCAAGGAACATCCATCTCCCTACATCAAACAGCAGGGGGAAAACATACCCAGCCCCCGTCATCAAGACCAAGAAGGCAAGTACTATATAAAATCTCTTCGTTAAATACACCTTAAATCAATTGAATTCTTCACTCTTCGTTCTTCACTCTTCACTTACTTCGGCACCTCCACCTTATCTATCAGCCGTTGTGCCACCTTATAAGCTGTATAGCCTTCCATCTCAGCTTCTGCCGTAAGCATAAGTCGATGCTGCAAGATAGATGGTGTTACGAACTTGATGTCTTCTGGAGTGACAAAATCACGACCTTGCAAGAGAGCGTATGCCTTGCTCGCATGCAACATGGCAACTGAGGCACGAGGGGAAGCACCCAGATAAACGGCACGTGTGGTGCGGGTCTGCTGAACGATCTGTGTGATATAACGCAGAAGGCTCTCATCAACAACGACATGGTGCATATAAGAGCGCAACTGGAGCAATTCTTTCTTTGTCAACACAGGTTGGATATCAGTAAGTTTCACCAAATCAGTTTGATGTTCATGGCGCTTCAATATTTCCAGTTCCTCATCAGCCGTAGGATAACCCATCGTTACTTTCATGAGAAATCTGTCGAGCTGCGCTTCGGGTAAGCGATAAGTTCCTTCTTGTTCCACAGGATTCTGGGTAGCAAGGATGGTATAAAGGTCACCCATCTTGTGGGTACAGCCATCTATGCTGACCTGACGTTCTTCCATCACCTCGAAAAGAGCAGCCTGAGTCTTTGCTGGTGCACGGTTGATTTCATCCACCAATACAATATCAGCAAACACAGGACCTTCATGGAACTCAAACTCCTGATTCTTGACATTGAAAATATTTGTACCCAACACATCACTCGGCATCAAGTCGGGAGTAAACTGTACACGACTAAACTTGGCATCTACCAACCGGGCCATCAATCGTGCCAAAAGGGTTTTGGCAACTCCAGGCACACCCTCCAAGAGCACATGACCATTAGCCAAGAGGCAAGTCAAGACCAGATCCACCGCCTTGTCCTGTCCTACTATCACCTTGGATATTTCTTCACGAAGACACTCTATCTTTTCTGAAAAAAGAGTCAAATCCAATCTTTGTTCTTCCATTGTTTCCTATGATTTTAAATAAAAGACTTACTTTTCTTATCCTACGCTAACCATTCTTAGCGTGCCTAACTATAGTATCCATTGCATCTATCAAACTCCGCATTTCTTCAACTGAGATATTGCCCTCCGAATGTAGGACCAAGCGAATTTGTCGAATCACCTTCTTCAATCTATCGCTGTTCATACCTGTTTTCTCTGCAAGGAGCAGATATTCACGGTCATCAGTATTCACATCAGATATGTCCACACCAGCCGTTTTTCTCAATTCCTCTGCGAAGAGTTTAAACTTTTTCCTGACCAAATCCACATGATCCTTACGTTGATAGTAGAGTGTTCCAATGAGTTGGATAAACTCCAAAGACCGATTGGCAGGCTTCGACATGATAGGGATGACCCGTTGCCTACGACGAGCGGTAAATATCATAAAGAGAACGACACCCAACAGCGCAAGATAAAGAGCCCATCGCAATGGTGGGCGCTTGATGAACTCCCGGAATGGAGATTGCTCCGCCACAAGCATGGCATCGGTCTTGACATACGCCTCCGTTCTATACACAGGCAAATCCGCCAGATAAGACATCAATCGGAATATATAGACAGATGTGTTGCCTTCCAACATTCCATAGTTGGTGAAAAGCAATGGCGAAGAGACAAAAATGACCTCACCCTTGCCGTACGGAACAGACACCGCCACAGGTATTTTCTTGATGGCGAAAGTATCGATTCGCTCTATCCTTTCTTTTTTATCCACAATAGTGTCAAAGCGAGTAAAATCTCCGACATACAAAGAGTCATGTTTGTAATCATACCCTGCCGTTGACAAAGTATAAGCCAGTCTTTTCACCTTTGGAACGGAATCCACGAAAAGGGTTCCACCTACCATGTTGTAGAACATTCTATAAGACTGAGCTGCATACATCGTCTCCCGGTTATTCCAATAAATGGTATCGTACATATCATTGTCATGCGCTTTGAGACCGGCTAAGATGCCACGTAACGAAAAGTACAGTCCGTCTTCTATTCTCACCTTGAAGGTACGTTCCAATTCATCCACCACTACCGTATCGGCATTCCGACCATCATCTAAACTACTTGAAGCAACCACCATGACCTTGCCACCACGGCGAGCGATATTGCAGAGGTACTTGACATCCAACTGTTTCAAATCTTGCTGATCCACGACCATCAACACGGAGATTTTCTCCTTGGCATGCTCCTGATCAAGTTGGAAAAACGTCTTTTTCGTCACGTGATAGCCATTGGGCAAAGATTGGGTCAAGACACTGTCAAAGACAAAACAGCCCAAAGGTTGCTTATCTACATGGCTAAAGGTAGGAGACCATACGAACTTCTTGGGCAGATTGACTTGCAAAAGACAGAACAGCACAAAGAGGACTAACATGGCAAAAAGGAAATTACGACTACTTTTCATCACGACCTCCTTCCTTCTTGAAAGTTCCTACATTTTGTTCGGCAGAACCATCTCTACCTGAGTTCTTTACAAAGTTATCCACACTTGCCTGCAGATTGTGCATATCTCGAATCATGTCCTTGTCAGCACCAAAGCCACCATAGCGAACTCGCACAAACAGACTGGTCATTCTCTTGAAGTCGGCCTGTCGGAACTCAAACGTATATTGAGTAGGAGTCTTGAAAGGTTGCCACTCTATTTGGTGATAGTCACTCAAAGACTTCAATGTCTGAAGATACATCAATCGCAATGCCTCACGGAAATTTTCATTTTCCAAAGCTTTTTCTATTTCACTTGGGAAATCAATGCCATATATCGTATCTTCCGTAACCTCGTATTCCATCGGTTTCCTTCGTCCAGAACGAGCGAACAGCTCAGGATGCTTCCACAAGAGGAACGCCAAGACAGCTCCCAATGCCGCCAATCCGATACATATCCATAAAGTGTCTTGATGGTCCTGATAGAAATTGCTGCCAAAGATATTCTCGAAAAATTCGTTCAGCCTTTTCGCTACCCAGTCCATCAAGCTATCTTGGGAAGGCACTAACTCTCGACCATAAGCGTAATCGTCATCCCGCCGCCAAACTTGCAGTCGGGCGGTATCAATAACCAAGGTGTCGGAAGGATTGGAAAACATATCTCTCTACAACAAATATAAATAATGTATAAAATGATTAGACTTTGAATAGATCGTCATCATCCTGACTCTTGTCTGCCATTTCCTCAAAATCGTCAATACCTTGACCAACGGACATATCATCAAGTTTCTCGGCGGCATGACTATAGAGATAACCCGTACTGATAAAAAACAAGTTGTAAATCAAATAAGAGCCTATCCACATGACAACGCCAAAGATATATTGGAGAATAACAAAGGCAACACTACCAACAAATGTTTCCTCACCTACATAATCCTGCACGAATAGCGTCTTGACAAAGATACACACCTCCCAAGGCATGACAAAGACAACAGAAACGACATTCGACAACAGGCTCAAGACAAATCCCAAGCCAAAGATTCCTCCCCATGTGCTCCATCCCAAGCGAAAGCCACGAACATAAGCATGCCATACAGAGATATCCTCAAATATATAGGTAGGTGTAACCAATATCAAAGGTACACCAAAAGCAACGACCGCCGCAACTGCCAAGAAGCAAAAGATGGCTGTCATCGCTCCAGAATTTATCGCTGCCCCTAAAGCTATCACGGTAAAAAAGACTGCCAAGAACACGATGCCTATCAGAAAACCAACCAGTCCGCATTTGAACAAACGCCAAGCATTTCGGCGGAAAGAAGGTTTCAACTCCTGGAAAGTAACACCTTGCAAGCCCTCGTCGTGAGCATTATAAAACTGCATCATAGAAAAAACAACCGTTCCTATCCAAATATAAGCTGCCAAAGAAGTTGGCAGCAAGAGGGCGTAAGAAAAGAGCATACTGTAACTGAGTTCATCACTAAACATGGAATTACCAGAACTAACATCCACCATATTTTGCATCAAACTGTTCAGCGACAAGGCTCCTACGAATGCCAACGGCAAGATACCATACAAAGCATAACGAAGCAGTATTTTCCAATTCTGCTTGACAAACTCGAAAGTGACATTAAACTTCTCTCCGAAATCCCTCTCTTTGTAAAATACGATTTTATCCATAAGCTATCTTTATTAAATAATTCAAAACTGACTGGTTCTTAATGAATGAAGTTGTAATCTAAAGGACATTCTTTTCTGCCTATCAACTTACTTTTTCTTTGCCGATGTCTGATCTGGGGTAAAACCACAAAATAACCTATGACAAAGACGAAAGAGACGATGATAATCGACAAGCGAAAATAATTAGAAATTTCCGTATGTCGTGTTACAAATCCTTCGATAAAACCAGCGAATATAAATATAGGTACAGTACCGACAATAATCTTCATTCCCCTTTTCGCACCATGACGAAAAGATACGATTCGCGAATACGTGCCAGGGAACAGCCAGCTGTTACCCATCGCCAACCCTGCCGCTCCTGCAATAATCAATGCCGAAATCTCAAGTGTTCCATGAAGGAAGACGGCAAGAAAAGATTCATACAAGAGACCATGCTGGGCGAAGAATGTCTCAAAGCATCCCAACATCACACTGTTTTGGAATATCAGAAAACCCGTGGCGATACTGGTAAATATACCAGAAACAAATTCCAGGAATGACACCCTAATGTTATTGAGGGTAATGCCCAAGAACATATTCAGTTCATCTCCACCATCATAAACCGCCATCGGTTTTCCATCCTTGATATTCTGCAATGTCATATCCACATAATAATCTCCTAATATAATACGACAAAAGTCGGTATCAAAGCATTGGGATACCACACCGATGAATACACTGATGAAGAATATGCAGAAAGAAGCCAAAAGTAACTTTCGAGCCTCAAACATCGTCAAAGGAATTTCCTGCGTCCAAAACGTAATCAGGCGAGACCACTTCTCCCGTTTGTTACGATAAATGGAATTATGAAGGCTTGAAGCCAGGTTGTTGAGATAAAGGGTAATACGAGAATTAGGGTAATGTGTTTGCGCAAAAGCCAAGTCAGATGTAAGGTCGGTATAAGTATCGGCCAAAACATCAGGCGTTTGGGAAGCGGCATCGTCAATAATGATCTCTGCACGTTGCCATTTATCTATGTTATTTCTTATAAAGGCAAATTCTTTCACAATTCTTTTATTATAAGGGAAAATTCGGTTACGATTATTTTATTTTTCCTAAAAATTGATGCAAATTTAAGTAATTATTCTTATATTTGCAAACAATTTAAGCATTATCTTCTTAAAACAAAGGAAAAATGACAAATTCAAACATCATAACCAATCAATTTGTAAGAATCAACCAAACGCCAGCGAGTATCGGTGAACGAGTGTTGGCTCGCATCCTTGACACCATATTCATATCTTTTGGATTCACTGGTGTCTATTTTTTGTTTGATGGGCTTATGGGGAGCATGGACGAAACACGTTGGCTCATGTTCTTATTCTTTATGCTTGTCATATTTATCTGGATGTATGATTTCTGGTGGGAAACATTCAACAACGGACAGACTCCGGGGAAATATATCATGAAGTTAAGAGTCATCAACAAGAATGGGTCACGACCAACCATGGGCTCTTTTTTCATGAGATGGCTTCTCAGCACAATAGACGTAGGATGTGGGGGCATTGGCATGCTCTTCATCTTACTCACCAAAAATTCACAACGATTAGGAGACTTGGCGGCAGGAACAATGGTTATCAAACTTACCGACATCCGAAAGATACACATCTCCCTGGACGAATTCTATTATGCCAAGAAAGATTACCATCCTGTATATGAGGAAGCCAAGAATCTCTCACAAGCACAAGTCGCCGTCATAGAGAAAGCCCTGTATTCCTCCAATGGCAACCATGAAAACCAAATAGAGACCTTGGCAGATAAAGTCGCGAAGTTCCTCAAGGTGCAGCCCAAAGAAAATAGCAAGGAAAAATTCCTTGCTACCATTCTTTATGACTATAATTATTATCTCATGGAATTAATCTAAACTACCCATGCATCCATCATTTCGGCCGAGGTGCCGTAACTTGAGAACCAGGCAGGAGCACAGCACCCTCCTGCTTCTTGCCATCCATCAAGATTCTCATCGGATGCTCGAAGCGAACATGGCGCACATACTGCGTTTCCTCTACCGCCGGCATCACATCCAATATCTCCTTATTGACGAATCCTCCTTCTTCTGTGTTTGTATCTACCGTAAAGTAACCTACCCCGAAAGAGGTAAGATTCTGGAAGAAATGGGTGCCCTGACTTGGGTCGATATTATAGTTCTTCAACGCTACTTCTACGATGACACGGGCAGCACTGATATGCGGCCACTTGACCGGAACGCCTAAATAATGATCGCTTGAACCCCAGCGGCCAGGTCCTATCAAGACGTAATTCTTTCCTTCGGCAAGGAACTTGCGGTTGATTCGTTCAATATCATCAGCCACATAGAAATTGTTCATCGCAGAGAACTGATCATCATATTTAACATAGACTACATCTGTGACGTCCTCACTGATTCCATGTCCCAATGAATTGTGGGAACGGAGCAGACAATCTGCATCTGGTATCGCCTTCACATCCTCATCAAGCATCTCCTTAGCATCCACTATCGGACGAATCTGGAGGAGATAGAACTCGCAGGTTTTATCATCATTGATATTGCATGCAAACTCGATTTCCACAGGACGGCGCATCGCCTCGGATCCAGATTTCATCGACATCTGCATCAGCTCCGGCAGTGGTACCACGCCATGCTGGAGTACACTGGCAAAGGTAATCAGCTTTCTTCCTGTTTCATACACGCCATCATTGATGACTTGATCGTATGGGTCGAAAGTAGAGGCGATATAGGTAAGACTCTGGTCTTCTACCGCATCCTTCACACGGAGCTTGAGGATATTGAAGCCATCATCCACCTTGAAATCCTCACCCACATGTTGCATGTCGAGAGCATAGAACTGGGTTTGGGTATCACGCAAAGCCATCTCCATCTCTGAAGTTTGTAGCACTTGGGTTGGATGATAAGGGCAAACTCTCAAGGTTTGTCCGCCATCAACGATATATTTCCCCAATCCAAGAGCCAGACTGGCAATACCTTCCTCCGCCGTCTCATCACCAATCGGATAATAATTGAGGGAGCGTAGCACACCACTCATCGTCGGATAAAACCGGTCGCCATAATCCTTACCTACTACCTGTTGCAGAATGACAGCCATTTTTTCCTGATCAATCACATTGCTGGTAGCTGTCATATACGCCTTCGAATCACGATAGAAAACAGAAGCATATACTCCCTTTATCGCACAAGCCAACATCTGGAGCATCTGATACTTATCCTCCAGATATGGAATCATATAGGTGGAATAAATACCTGCGAAAGGCTGATAGTGAGCATCCTCAAGAAGCGAACTGGAGCGGATGGCAATAGGACTCTTCGTTGCCTCAAAGAAAGTGAAAAAGTCAGCAATCAGGGAATCCGGTAACTGAGCATGAAGGAAATGCTTCAATATCTCCTCATCACTTGCATCACTTAAAGCTATCGGATAGAGATTATTGCTCATCATAAACTCATCAAAAATATCAGTACAAAGCACGACTGTTTTTGGAATCTGAACAGTGGCATTCTCATACTGATTAAACTCCGGATGGCGCTTGATGATATTGTCGAGGAAAGCCAGACCTCTACCCTTTCCACCCAAGGAGCCTTCACCGATACGGGCAAAGTGGGCATACTTATCGAACTTCATTCTATCAAAGACTGCCACGACTCCAAGATTTTTCATATGACGATATTGCACAATGGCATCAAAGATAATCTGACGGTGGGCATCCACATCTTGAAGTTTTTGCCAGGTGACATGCTTCAAGAAAGCAGATACAGGGAAGATGGCCCGGGCGCACAACCAACGGCTCATGTGATTACGACTGATGTGATAAAGCATCGAGTCGTTAGGAATATTGAAAATATTATCCTGCAGTTCCTTCAAACTGCGGATACGCATGATCTCCTCATGAGTCTTCGGATCTCTGAAAATGAAATCGCCAAAGCCCATATGTTCCTCCATCAAACGGCGCAAATCTACACTCATCTTCTTGGAGTTCTTATCTACAAAACGAAAACCTTCAGCCTCTGCCTTTGCTCGATTTTCACTCTCAGAACTCTCAAGGATAAGGGGCACAAAGGAATCATTCTTTCGGATATAACGGAAAAGTTGCAAACCCGCATCTGGACATTTTTCACGACCAAAGGTATCTGTTCCATGCTTTGGCTGCACATCCTCATCCACAACATTACCAAAAGCTTTGGCTGCACTCTTTAATGGAAAACGTGCATCACTAATGACACCAAGGGTATTATCTGAGTACTTATCATACAGTTTTTGGGCCTCTTCATAAGTACGTGCCAATACCACTTTCGGTCGACCACGCATACGCATGGTAGCTGCATGACGATTCAGCGCTTCTTTGGAAAAGTTCTTACTCTGTTCAAGAATATAATTATAAAGGTTTGGAAGAATAGAACTATAGAAACGTATAGAGTCTTCTACCAAAAGTATCATCTGGACACCTGCCTCCTGAATATCATGCTCCAAATTCATCTTATCCTCTATCAACTTAATAATAGAAAGGATCAAGTTAGTATTACCCAACCAGCAGAATACATAATCGAAGATACTCAAATCCTCATTCTGCATACGCTTGGTGATACCATGAGAGAATGGAGTCAACACAACACAGTGGATATTAGGAAACTTACCTTTGATATCGCGAGCAACATCAAAAGCATCATTATCCGCATTACCTGGCATACAAATCACCAGATCTACAATTGTAGAACGCAAGACTCCAGCAGCCTCTTCTGTGGTAGAAACTTGGGTAAAAGTTGGCGGATAACGTAATCCTAACTCCATATACTCATTGTATATCTTTTCTTCAATACGCCCATCGTCCTCTAACATGAAGGCATCATAAGGGTTAGCTACAATAAGTACATTGTATATGCGACGCATCATCAGATTAACAAATGATACATCCTTTAAATAGAATTTATTCCACTCTTGAGGTACATTATTCTCCATAATTGTAAGATTTAGCAATGCAAAGATACTGTTTTTCTTATATTTACTTGCATTTTTCAACATATTTTTTTAAATTTGCAGCATTATAATAGAATTTAAAGATATATTACGCTGTAAAATCAATAGATAAAACCATAAACTATGTTTAGATTTAAAGAAGCATTTCTTGCTAAATATAAAGGAAAAGCGATAGCAGGCATTAAAGAGGGAGGAAAAATCCTCCTGAAAATCTTGCCGTGCTTTTTCACTATATTCAGCATGCCGTGTATGGCGCAAAAGCAGCATGGAAAAGCATCCTATTATTCAAAAAAGATAACGGGAGCCAGGACTGCCAGTGGACAGAAACTTCACCACGACAGTTTGACGTGCGCCCATAGATTCTATCCATTTGGCACCATGCTGAAAGTAACAAATCTCAGTAATAAAAAAACGGTTATAGTGAAGGTTACAGACAGAGGACCCTATGGTAGAGGACGAATTATAGATCTCTCGTGGGGTGCAGCTAAAGCTATAGGTATGTTATCACAAGGTGTAGCTACTGTAAAAGTAGAAATGATAGACAAGCCTATTCCTTATCGCCCAGAAGATCCAAAATTACCTCATATCGACTTTGAGGTAGCAGAATCAGACTATGATTTTCCGCAGAAATGGAATCACAAAGAAAAACATGAGAGTAAGCCACACCAACATGGAGCAGAAGCTGGTAAACAAGAACATAAAAACAAACATCAAAAGGATATTAAAGAAGAACAACAAGAACATAAAAACAAAATAGGAAACTTCTCTGAGCATAAAAACAAAACCGGGAACTTTGTTGAGCAAAAACATAATTCAGAACATAAACATAATACGGAACAAAATCATAAAACAGAACACTATCAAAGCAAAGAAGGAAATAAGACAAAAAGGAAATAGAATAAACAAAGATAAAGAATAATTTGAGATAATCATTTTCAAAATAAAAGCAAAAAAGCCTCAGTAAGACAACTTCAAAATCTTACTGAGGCTTTTAAATATCCTAAATACTATTCTCCAAAATAAGTAGGAGAAAATGAATGTCGAGAGTGTAAATTAAACTGTGTCAAGCTACAATAAAAGTAGTTTAACACAGTTTTTATATTATGGACAACTTAGAAATTGATTACAAGAAAGCAGCTCAGCAGTTGCGTAGTGGTGAAGCCTTATTTGGCAAGGACGGAGCATTAGCTCCATTGTTAGAGCGTATTCTCAACTCAGCTCTCGAAGGTGAGATGGACGCTCATTTAAGTGAAGAGGAACGCTCTTCCGGCAACCGTCGTAATGGTAAGATGAGTAAGAAGGTTCAAACAAAATATGGTGAGGTCACTATAGAGACTCCTCGTGACCGAGACGGAACTTTCCAACCTGAGACCGTAAAGAAGCGTGAGACTATTCTTGCCAATGGCATGGCAGACCAGATTATTGAGATGTACGCCATGGGCACCAGCACACGTGACATCAGCAGCTACTTTGAGCGTGAGTTCAACACAACTCTATCAGCCGATACTATCAGCTCTATAACAGACCGTGTATTACCCGAAATCACCGTCTGGAAGTCTCGCATGCTCGATCCTGTATATGCCATTTGCTGGCTTGATGCTATCCATTATAAGGTAAAGGATGAGAATGGCAGAGCTGTCACACGAGCCATTTACAACATTCTTGGTATCAACAAGGAAGGCCAAAAAGAACTGTTAGGTATGTATGTGTCTAAGAGTGAAGGAGCTAACTTCTGGCTAGAAGTTCTTACGGATCTTCAGAACCGTGGTGTTCGAGACATCTTGATTTGTTGTATTGATGGTCTCAAAGGCTTCCCAGATGCCATCCAAAGCGTATTTCCTGAGAGTTCTGTGCAGCTCTGTATTGTCCATCAGATACGCAATTCTATCAAGTATGTTGGCAGTAAGCATCAAAAGGAGTTTATCAAGGATTTAAGAACAGTATATGGTGCAGTAAACAAAGACTCCGCTGCTGCTAATTTAGACCTGTTAGAGTCTAAGTGGGGAGAGATGTACCCAATTGTCATCAAGTCATGGCGTGACAATTGGGAACGTCTGACAGAGTATTTCCAATATACTCCAGCCATCCGTAAACTCATTTATACGACCAATACGGTTGAGGGGTATCACAGACAGGTAAGAAAGGTCACAAAGACTAAAGGGGTCTTTCCTACGGATAATTCTTTGGAGAAGCTTGTGTACTTAGCTTACCGCAACATCCGTAAGAAATGGACTATGCCACTGGCAAATTGGGGACAACTTTCTCAACAATTGGCAATAAAATTTGGAGATAGATTTAAAATTATGTAACTTTGCAGCCGAAAAGGCTTCCCTGCTGGGGGCATGCCCCCAGCAGGGAGTGGGAATGAAAGTTAAGAACAAGCCTTGACACAGTTTAATTTACACCCCCTGAATGTCTTAAGAAACTAAGAAAACACTAACACTATTTAGTCGTAGGTATATTAAATTCATTCACCTTAGAAATTGCTTTATCTCCATGAATTACAGATACACAAAATCGAGCAATACCTGGCTTTAAACGTGAGTCCGCCTTTACCATAGCAGTATAACGAATACCTTTACCGGCATCTATTTTTTCCACATGTATATTTGGAGATATGTAGATATGCTTATTTCCTGTGGTTTCAACAACTGTAGGAACTACATCATAGACAGGAAGATTTCCACGATTGAAGACTTCAAATATAACTTTGCAAGTTTCATTTCTATTCAACTTATTATCTTGATTGGCATCTACAAAGCGAGCATTGACGATCTCCAATAAAGGACAATAAGAAAAACCTGCATTATTAATTTCTTCAACAGTACTGCTTGAACTTGGATAAGAAGTTATGGGCTGTTGAGCACTATACGAACCGGTATAATCAGAACCGGTAAAATCATATAATCTATCGTCTCCACTATTAGTAGAATCAAATCCACTGTTAGTGTTAGGATTATATAAATAGGTATCATCAGCTTTTCGAGAAGACCTATCATATCCTTGGTTTCTTTGATAATCTACATCTTGTCTATGACGGATACGCTCCCGTCTTTGTTGAATACGCTCCTCTTGTTGCTGATCAGCCTGATTACCTATAGCCGCACCTACAGCAGCACCACCAGCCATACCAATGATTGTACCAATATCAGAGCCACGAGGGCCACCAGCTATTCCACCAATAGCAGAACCTAAAATAGAACCAAACGATCCACCAACATATGCGCCACTACCAGTATAAGTTCCACAACTACTAAGAAGTAACGCAGAACTAAATAATAAAATCAAAGGCTTTTTCATATCTAAATAAAATTAAATCCTACATTTGTGAACATACTATATATTCATTTGATGGTGCAAAAATAAGAAATAAAAAGCAAAGTCTAACAACAAAATCCCTAAAAATATAGGGAAAATCCCTAAAAAACAAAAAAGCGCTTTCATCAAAAAGATGAAAGCGCTCATATTGAGATATTGAAATTATTCAGCCTTTGGAGCTTCCCCAGCTACAGTCTCTGCAGCTGCATTCTCTGCAACTGGAGCATCCTCAGCCTTAGCCTTGCGGCTACGACGAGTCTTTTTAGCTGCTGCCTTAGGAGTCTTAGCCATGTTCTCATCAAAGTCAACAAGCTCGATGAATGCGATTTCAGCAGCGTCACCCTGACGAGTACCCAACTTGATAACACGTGTGTAACCACCAGGACGATTAGCTACCTTCTCTGCAACCTCACCAAAGAGAGCCTTAACAGCATACTTGTTCTGAAGATAACGGAAAACAACACGACGTGAAGTTGTTGTATCATTCTTTGAACGAGTAATTAATGGCTCAACATACTTCTTAAGAGCCTTTGCCTTTGCAAGAGTCGTAGTGATTCTTTTGTGCTCACTCAAGATAAGAGATGTTGCCATGTTAGCCAACATTGCGTTACGATGAGAAGCAGTACGACCTAAATGGTTGAATTTTTTATTATGTCTCATTTTAATTTAAATCATTTAAGACAAGAGATTAACCTTCCTTGTCTAATTTATACTTTGAAATATCAGTCCCAAAAGAAAGATTCAGACTCTCGAGCAAATCATCAAGCTCAGAAAGCGATTTCTTACCAAAGTTGCGGAACTTCAAGAGATCAGTCTTATTATACTGAACCAAATCACCTAAGGTCTCTACATCAGCTGCCTTCAAACAGTTGAGAGCACGAACACTAAGATTCATATCTACGAGACGAGTCTTAAGCAATTGACGCATATGAAGAACTTCTTCATCAAACTCCTGATTACTCTCTTGGTCTGGACTTTCAAGAGTAATTTTCTCATCAGAGAAGAGCATAAAGTGATAAATGAGAATCTTCGCAGCCTCTTTCAATGCATCCTTTGGACTAATGGAACCATCTGTTGTAACTTCAAGAGTCAGCTTGTCATAATCAGTTTTCTGTTCAACACGATATGGCTCAACTGCATACTTTACATTACGAATAGGGGTGTAGATGGAATCGATTGGGAGAACGTTGACGTCAGTGCAGAATTGACGATTCTCATCAGCAGGAACGTAACCACGACCCTTGTTAATAGTAAGATCAATCTGCATCGAAGCTTTGGCATCTAAATGACAAATCACCAAATCAGGGTTTAACACTTCAAATCCAGTCAGATACTTACCAATATCACCTGCCTTGAATTCTGTAGAATTCTCAACGGTGATACTAACTTTTTCATTCTCGAATTCTTCTACTACTTGCTTGAATCGAACTTGCTTGAGATTCAAGATAATGTTGGTAACATCTTCCTTCACACCAGGAACTGAAGAAAATTCATGCTCAACACCACTAATACGGATAGTATTGATTGCATAACCCTCCAGCGATGAAAGGAGAATGCGGCGTAAGGCGTTACCAATGGTAACACCAAAGCCAGGCTCTAAAGGACGGAATTCAAACTTACCGAACTTATCATCAGCCTCCAGCATTACTACTTTATCAGGTTTTTGAAATGCTAATATCGCCATTAATTTAATGATTTATTTAGAGTACAACTCAACGATTAACTGCTCCTTAATGTTCTCTGGGATATCGGCACGCTCTGGCTTGTGCAAGAATTTACCGCTCTTAGAATTGTCATCCCATTCGATCCATGGATATTTGCTATGATTGAAACCAGCAAGTGCTGCCTCTACAACTTCGAGAGATTTAGACTTCTCACGAACACCGACAACCATACCTGGCTTAACAGCAAAAGAAGGAATGTTAACTACCTTGCCATCAACAACGATGTGCTTGTGACCAACCAACTGACGAGCTGCTGCACGAGTTGGAGCGATACCCAAACGGAAAACAACGTTATCAAGACGGCTTTCAAGATTCTGAAGGAGAACCTCACCGGTAATACCATCAGCCTTAGCTGCCTTTTCGAACATATTACGGAACTGACGCTCTAACACACCATAAGTGTATTTAGCTTTCTGCTTCTCTGCCAACATGACACCGTACTCAGACATTTTTCTGCGACGGTTATTGCCATGCTGTCCAGGAGGGAAGTTTCTCTTGGACAAAACTTTGTCTGCGCCGAAGATTGGTTCACCAAAACGGCGTGCAATTTTAGATTTCGGACCTATATATCTAGCCATAATATTAATAAAATGCTATAATTAATGTATCTTAAATACTATATAAAGCGTTATACACGACGACGCTTAGGAGGACGACAACCATTATGTGGTAATGGAGTTACGTCAACAATCTCTGTAACCTCGATACCTGCACCATGGATAGCACGGATAGCAGACTCACGACCATTACCAGGACCCTTAACGTATGCCTTAACCTTGCGAAGACCAAGATCAAAAGCTACCTTAGCACAATCCTCAGCTGCCATCTGAGCTGCATAAGGAGTATTCTTCTTAGAACCACGGAAACCCATCTTACCTGCAGAAGACCAAGAGATAATTTGACCCTCATTATTAGCAAGAGATACAATAATGTTATTGAATGAGCTATGTACGTGGAGCTGACCAATAGCGTCAACGCGTACGTTTCTCTTCTTAGATGTTGCTTTTTGCTTTGCCATAATTAATTTCCTCCTTAGAATTACTTAGTAGCCTTCTTCTTATTAGCAACAGTCTTCTTCTTACCCTTGCGAGTACGAGCATTATTCTTTGTGCTCTGACCACGAACAGGAAGACCATTACGATGTCTAACTCCACGATAACAACCAATATCCATCAGTCGCTTAATGTTCATTTGAATCTCAGAACGGAGATCACCTTCAACTTTGAACTCAGCGCCGATAATTTCACGGATCTTGGCTGCCTGATCGTCAGACCATTCGCTGACTTTCAAGTCACGGTTTACACCTGCCTTATCCAATATCTTTGCTGAACTACTTCGACCAATACCATAGATATAGGTCAATGCGATTTCGCCACGCTTATTCTGGGGCAAATCTACTCCAACAATTCTTATTGCCATTGTTTAATAAAAAATTAAAAAATTAATACCTTTCGTTAAAAGCGGTGCAAAAGTACGACTTTTTTTTCAAATAGCCATGCTTTTACAAAACTTTAACATTAACCCTGACGTAATTTCATCTTAGGGTTCTTCTTGTTGATAACGAACAGACGACCTTTACGACGAACTATCTTACAGTCTGCTGAACGCTTCTTTAATGATGCTCTTGTCTTCATAACCTTATATATAAATATTATTTATATCTAAAAACAATTCTACCCTTTGTAAGGTCATAAGGGCTCATTTCAACCTTAACCTTATCACCAGGCAAAATTTTGATGTAATGCATTCTCATCTTACCAGAGATATGAGCTGTAATATCAACACCATTCTCTAATTCTACCCGGAACATAGCGTTAGATAACGACTCTACAATTGTTCCGTCTTGTTCAATAGCGGCTTGTTTTGCCATAATTAAAATTTTTGTCCTTCTAAATGTTCAACTTCTACGAATGAAGATAAAATTTCAGCTTTACCTTTTCGAACAACTATCGTATGCTCAAAATGAGCAGCAGGTTTGTGATCCAAAGTTACAATACTCCATTTATCAGCAAGCATACCTATCTTACGATTTCCCATAGTAACCATTGGCTCTATGGCTATACACATTCCTGATTTTAGTAAAATGCCATTTCCCTTACTTCCATAATTAGGAACAGGAGGATCTTCGTGCATTTCTTTACCAATACCATGACCTGTAAGTTCTCGTACGATACCATACCCGAACGATTGGCAGTAATCTTGTATCGCAAAACCAATGTCACCAATGTGATTTCCAGCTACGGCTTGTTCAATTCCTAAAAATAACGATTTTTTAGTGACTTCAAGCAATTTACGTTTTTGATCGGAAATATCACCGACCGCAAATGTATAACAGCTATCACCATTATATCCATCAAGTAATGTTCCGCAATCAATAGAAATTATATCTCCATCATCAAGAACATCATTGTCAGAAGGAATACCATGTACTACAACATCATTAATAGATGTACAAATACTAGCAGGAAAAGACTCTCCATATGGATTAGGAAAATTTTTAAACGTTGGAATAGCACCATGATCACGGATAAATTCCTCTGCTATCCTATCCAAATGAAGAGTCGTCACACCTGGTTTTATATGTTTACCTAATTCTGCAAGAGTTAAACCAACGAGTTGGTTTGCCTTGCGCATTAGATTAATTTCATCCTCTGTCTTCAGAAATATCTTCATTTCAAAAGAAAAAGATTAATATGCAGCAACACCACCTTGGCGGGTATGGCCTGAATTTAAAAGACCATCATAGTGGCGCATAAGCAAATGACTCTCGATCTGCTGTAAGGTATCTATAACAACACCTACTAAAATCAACAGAGAGGTTCCTCCAAAGAATTGAGAGAATGCCTGTTGAACATCGAGAAGCCCTGCAAGTGCAGGCATAATCGCAATAAATGCTATAAATAAAGAACCTGGTAAAGTAATACGAGACATTACGGTATCAATGTACTCAGCAGTATCCTTTCCTGGTTTTACACCTGGAATGAAACCATTGTTACGCTTCATATCCTCAGCCATCTGAGTAGGGTTCAATGTAATAGCAGTATAGAAATATGTAAATGCAATAACCAAGATTACATAAACAACATTATACAACAAACTGCGATTATCCATCAACTGCTGAACAACACTGGAAGCATTTTCAGACTGATAGCGAACTATCGCCAATGGAATGAACATCAAAGCCTGTGCAAAGATAATAGGCATTACGTTGGCAGCAAAAAGTTTCAAAGGAATGTACTGACGCGCACCACCATATTGCTTATTGCCAACCAGACGCTTAGCATACTGAACAGGTATTTTACGAGTACCTTGCACCAAAAGAATAGAAGCACAAACTACAGCATAAAGGATTAAAATCTCAACAATAAACATAATCAGACCACCACCAGAAATTGCCTGCAAACGAGAAGTAACCTCCTGAACGAATGCCTGTGGCAAACGGGCGATAATACCAATCATAATAATCAGAGAAATACCATTACCAACACCTTTATCAGTAATACGTTCACCTAACCAAAGGATAAACATACTTCCTGCTGCAAGAATAATAGTAGCCGGAATCATGAAGACCGTCCAACTGATACCAGTTGCCAAAGCATTAGCTGCTTGCATCTTCAAGTTCAAAAGGTAACTAGGAGCCTGAAAGACCAGAATGGCTACTGTCAGGACTCTAGTGTACCATTGTATTTTTTTGCGGCCACTTTCACCTTCACGCTGCATCTTCTGGAAATAAGGTACAGCGACAGCAAGAAGCTGCATAACAATTGAAGCTGAGATATAAGGCATAATTCCTAATGCAAAAATAGACGCATTGGAAAATGCACCACCAGAGAACATGTCCAAAAGCGACATAAGACCGCCAGAGGTCTGCGACTGAAGTTTTTCCAACATGCTCGGATTGATACCAGGAAGTACGACAAACGAGCCAAAACGGTAAATAGCCGTAAACAGAAGAGTAATGAGGAGTCTCTGACGGAGGTCCTCAATCTTCCAACAGTTCTTTAGTGTCTCAATAAACTTTTTCATTTACTTAGATTATAGTTGCGTTACCACCTACTGCCTTGATTGCTTCTTCGGCAGTCTTTGAGAAAGCATTAGCTTCAACTTCCAATTTTGCTTTAAGTTCACCATTGCCGAGAACCTTAACGAGGACCTTACCATTAGTAAGACCAGCCTCTTTAAGTTCAGCAATACCAATCTTAGTAAGGTTCTTTGCCTCAGCAAGAGCCTGAAGAGTAGAAAGGTTTACAGCAAAATACTCCTTATGGTTGATATTCTTGAAACCAGCCTTTGGAACACGACGCTGCAATGGCATCTGACCACCTTCGAAACCAATCTTTCTCTTATAACCAGAACGAGCCTTGGCACCCTTGTGACCACGGGTAGAAGTACCACCGAGTCCAGAACCTGGACCACGACCAATACGACGACGTGAGTGGGTTGAACCTTCAGCAGGTTTTAAATTATTTAATTTCATAATCGTTCCTAATTTAAAAGATTAATTAATCTACTACATTAACGAGGTGATGAACCTTACGGATCATACCACGGTTGCTAGGAGTATCCTCTACCTCAACAACCTGAGAAATCTTGTGGAGACCAAGACAAGCGAGTGTACGCTTCTGATCTACCGGAGCACCGATTTTACTCTTAATCTGCTTGACTTTAATTGTTGCCATATTCGATAAATCCTAATTAACCGTTAAATACTTTATCCATACTGATACCACGCTCACCTGCAACAGTGTATGCATCACGCATCTGAGCAAGAGCAGCGATAGTAGCCTTTACAAGGTTGTGTGCGTTAGAAGAACCCTTTGACTTAGCAATAACGTCCTTAACACCGACACTCTCAAGTACAGCACGCATAGCACCACCGGCCTTCAAACCGGTACCGGCAGCAGCTGGCTTAAGAAGAACCTTAGCACCACCAAAAGCTACCTCAACCTCATGAGGAACAGTACCCTTTAAAACTGGAACTTTTACCAAATTCTTCTTGGCAGCCTCAGTACCCTTAGCGATAGCAGCAGTAACTTCGCCAGCCTTACCAAGACCATAACCGATAACGCCATTACCGTCACCAACAACGACGATAGCAGCGAATGTGAAAGTACGACCACCTTTAGTAACCTTAGTTACACGGTTGATAGCAACCAAGCGATCCTTAAGTTCTACATCACTATTAACTTTTACTTTATTCATTGCCATAATCGTTTAAAATTTAAGACCACCCTTACGAGCACCATCAGCCAACTCCTTAACACGACCATGGTAAAGATAACCATTACGGTCGAAAACTACTGACTCTACACCAGCAGCCTTTGCCTTTTCAGCAACGAGCTCGCCTACCTTAGCAGCCTGCTCCTGCTTAGGCATCTTCTCCAAACCGAGTGAAGAAGCAGAAGCAAGTGTGGTACCTGTCAAATCATTAATAACCTGAGCGTAAATCTGCTTGTTAGAGCGGAAAACACTAAGACGTGGACGCTCAGCTGTTCCATTAACATTCTTACGAATACGGAACTTTATCTTAATTCGTCTTTCTACTTTCTTTGTTGTCATAATCGTAAATAATTAAAATTACTTAGCTGAAGCACTCTTACCAGACTTTCTGCGAATAACTTCACCCTTGAACAAGATACCCTTACCCTTGTAAGGCTCAGGCTTACGGAAAGAACGAATTTTTGCACAAACGAGTCCTAACAACTGCTTGTCACAAGACTCCAATGTAATGATTGGGTTCTGATTTCTTTCAGACTTAGTCTCAACCTTAATCTCCTTAGGTAACTGAATGAAGATAGGGTGTGTATAACCTAAAGCAAATTCGATGAGATTACCCTGATTTGAAACACGGTAACCAACACCAACCAACTCCATAGTCTTAGAATAACCAGCGCTAACACCAACAACCATGTTGTTAACGAGAGAACGATACAAACCATGGAAAGCCTGTTTCTGCTTAGAATTAACAGGACTATTTTCATCAATCTCAAATACAATGTGACCATCTGCAACATTCATCTTGATAGATGGATCAATCCACTGAGAAAGTTCACCCTTAGGGCCTTTTACAGACACTACATTAGAATTAGCATCAAAATTAACGGTAACACCTGCAGGGATACTAATTGGCAATTTTCCTATTCTTGACATATTCAATCCTCCAATTAATAAATATAGCAAAGAACCTCACCACCAATCTTAAGATCAGCAGCCTCTTTGTCTGTCATTACACCTTTGGATGTAGATAAGATAGCAATACCTAATCCGTTAATAACTCTTGGCATGTCCTTATAACCAGTATACTTACGCAAACCTGGAGTAGAAACACGCTTCAAACACTTAATAGCGTTTTGCTTAGTAGTTGGATTGTACTTCAAAGCAACTTTGATAGTACCCTGAGGACCATCCTCTACAAACTTGTAGTTAAGGATGTAACCTTTCTCGAAGAGGATCTTAGTGATCTCTTTCTTCAAGTTAGACGCAGGAACTTCTACAACACGGTGATGAGCCATGATTGCATTTCTGAGTCTTGTCAGATAATCTGCTATTGGATCTGTCATAAAAATAAAATGTTTAATTAATCGGGACGCCCCCGACAATATTAAATAAAATAAATCTTTCTAACCTAAAAGGGGATTACCAGCTAGCCTTCTTAACGCCTGGAATCAAACCTGCAGAAGCCATCTCACGGAACTGGATACGAGAAAGACCGAACTGGCGGATATAACCCTTTGGACGACCAGTGATCTTGCAACGATTGTGAAGACGGATAGGGTTTGCATTCTTTGGAATAGCCTGAAGCTTACGAGCTGCCTCGTATGCTTCAGCTGGGTCATTAGAAGTTGCAATAATCTTTTTCAGTGCTTCGCGCTTTTCAGCGTAACGAGCTACAAGCTTTGCACGCTTAACCTCGCGAGCTTTCATTGATTCTTTTGCCATATCTCTTAGTCTTTATTTGCGTTCTTGAATGGAAGACCGAATGCCTTCAAAAGAGCAAAACCTTCTTCGTCAGTCTTAGCTGTTGTAACGAAGGTAATGTTCATACCCTGGATGCGATCGATTTCATCGATATTGATCTCAGGGAAGATGATCTGCTCAGTAATACCCAAAGTGTAATTACCACGACCATCAAACTTGCTTTCAATACCCTTGAAGTCACGGATACGAGGAAGAGAAACACGAACGAGCTTCTCCAAGAACTCATACATACGCTCACGACGCAATGTAACCATAACACCGATAGGCATCTTCTTACGAAGTTTGAAGTTTGCGATATCCTTTTTAGAATATGTAGCAACAGCCTTCTGACCTGTAATTGCTGTAATCTCATTAATAGCTACATCAACAATTTTCTTGTCCTGTGTAGCATCACCGAGACCCTGGTTGATAACAATCTTCTTCAATACAGGAATCTCCATAGCAGAAGAGTAGTTGAACTGCTTCTGCAAAGCTGGAGCGATTGTCTCTTTATATACTTTCTTTAACTGTGCTGTATCCATTACTTGATTTCCTCCCCTGACTTTTTAGCGATGCGAACAACATTTTTACCCTCATGCTTGATAGCTACTCGTGTAGCCTTGCCACTCTTAGGATCGATCAAGCTTAAATTAGAGATATGAATAGGAGCCTCTTGCTTTACGATGCCTCCCTGAGGATTCTTAGCAGAAGGCTTCATGCTCTTAGATACCATGTGTACGCCTTCTACAATGGCACGATTCTCATCAACGAGAACCTTGAGCACCTTACCAGTCTTGCCCTTATCTGCACCGGCAATAACGATAACATTATCGTCTTTCTTTATATGTAACTTACTCATTACTTTAAATTTTTAATAATTAAAGAACCTCAGGTGCCAAAGAAACGACTTTCATGTTGACTGCACGGAGCTCACGAGCAACAGGACCGAAGATACGGCTACCACGAAGCTCACCAGCATTATTGAGCAATACACAAGCGTTATCATCGAAACGGATGTAAGAACCATCAGCACGACGAATTTCCTTCTTTGTGCGAACAATCAAAGCCTTTGATACTGCACCTTTCTTCAAATCACTTGATGGAATAACGTTCTTGACAGAAACGACAATCACGTCACCAACACTTGCGTAACGACGGCCTGTACCACCGAGAACTCGAATGCAAAGAGCCTCGCGAGCACCGCTGTTATCACATACTGTAAGTCTTGATTCTGCTTGTATCATAATTACTTAGCTTTTTCTACGATTTGTACTAATCTCCATCTTTTTGTCTTAGACAGAGGACGAGTTTCCATGATCATAACAGTATCACCTACGTTAGCCTCATTATTCTCGTCATGTGCATGGTACTTCTTTGTCTTCTGGACAAACTTACCATAAATAGGGTGCATCTCCTTGAACTTAGCTGCAATAACAATGGTTTTATCCATTTTGTTGCTAATAACAACACCCTGTCTTACTTTTCTTAAATTTCTTGTTTCCATCTGGACCATTATTATTTGTTAAGTTCTCTCTGACGAAGTTCAGTTTTCATGCGTGCGATATCACGACGAGCAACCTTAATCTCTGATGGATTCTCAAGTGGAGTTACATTGTGGTTGATCTTCTTCTTGTTCAAAGCGTCAACTGCTGCCTCCAACTTCTCAACCAATTCCTTGGTTTCGATATTTTTAATTTCTGCGATCTTCATAATTAAGCGTTTTTATCGTAATCACGTCTAACAATAAACTTAGTCTTAACAGGAAGTTTCTGTGCTGCAAGACGAAGACCCTCTTTAGCAACATCAAAACTAACTCCCTCTACTTCGAAGAGAATGCGACCTGGTGTAACAGGAGCAACCCATCCTGCAGGATCACCCTTACCTTTACCCATTCGGACATCAGCAGGCTTACGAGTGATTGGCTTATCAGGGAAGATACGGATCCACACCTGACCCTGACGATTCATGTAACGGTTCAATGCTACACGAGCTGCCTCTATTTGACGGCTATCGATCCACTTTGGCTCAAGAGTTTTGATACCGAAAGAACCGAATGCCAATTGTGTACCTCTGTGAGCGTTGCCTTTGTTGCCACGTCCATCTTGAGGTCTTCTATATTTTACTCTTTTTGGCTGTAACATGATAGCTTTCTAATTTAACGGTTATTGTTTTTCTTGCGATTACCACCACGGTTTGAACGACCGTTACCACGGTTGTTGCCCTTGTTATCAGCAGTAAAGTTAGGAGTAAGATCAGCCTTACCATAAACTTCACCACGGCAAATCCAAACCTTGATACCAAGCAAGCCTACCTTAGTAAGTGCCTCGCACTGGCAATAATCGATGTCTGCGCGGAATGTGTGAAGAGGAGTACGACCCTCTTTGTACATTTCCTTACGTGCCATTTCTGCACCATTCAGACGACCTGTAATCTGAATCTTGATACCCTCAGCACCAGCACGCATTGTGTTAGCAACTGCCATCTTGATAGCACGACGATAAGCAATCATATGCTCGATCTGGCTAGCGATGTTCTTACCTACAATAGTAGCATCAAGCTCAGGCTTCTTAACCTCGAAGATGTTGATCTGAATATCTTTCTTATAAAGCTTCTTCAACTCTTCCTTCAACTTATCTACATCCTGACCACCTTTACCAATGACAATACCTGGACGGGCTGTACAAATAGTAATGGTAACAAGTTTCAATGTACGCTCGATAACGATACGAGAAACACTTGCCTTAGCAAGGCGCTCGTTAAGATACTTACGGATTTTCTGATCCTCTACGAGGTTATCACCGAAGTTCTTACCACCGAACCAATTTGAATCCCAACCACGGATAATACCAAGTCGGTTACTTATCGGATTAACTTTCTGTCCCATTCTACTATTTATTTATCGTCATTAGTTTTTGCATCAACAAAAAGAGTAACATGGTTAGAACGCTTGCGAATTCTATAACCACGACCCTGTGGTGCAGGTCTCATACGTTTCATTGTAACGCCTTCATCAACAAAGACCTTACTGATATAAAGCTCACCATCCTCAGCTTTGCGATCATTCTTAGCTTCCCAGTTAGCGATAGCTGAACGGAGTAATTTCTCAACGTCAGCAGATGCCTGCTTCTTAGAGAAGCGAAGTACTCCGAGTGCACGGTTAACCTCCATACCACGAATCATGTCTACAACGTAGCGCATTTTACGTGGAGAAGAAGGAACACCTACCAACTTAGCGAAGTACAAGTTTTTACGGGCCTCTTTCAATTTCTCAGCCGCAATATGTTTTCTTGCTCCCATTATTTACTTAATATTTTAAATGGTTTAACCCTTAGTTTACTTTCTGTTACCAGAGTGGCCACCGAAACGACGAGTTGGAGCGAACTCTCCAAGCTTGTGTCCTACCATATTCTCTGTAACATAAACAGGGATAAATTTGTTACCGTTATGAACTGCAACAGTATGTCCTACAAAATCAGGAGATATCATTGAAGCTCTAGCCCATGTCTTAACAACATTCTTCTTGCCACTTTCGTTCATTGCAAGAATTTTCTTCTCCAAAGAAACGTTGATATATGGACCTTTTTTAAGTGAACGACTCATAATTTACTCTTTATTTTTTGTTAGCTCTTTCAATAATATACTTGTTAGAAAGCTTCTTAGGTGCGCGAGTCTTAAGACCCTTAGCGTACAAGCCCTTACGTGAACGTGGGTGACCACCACTCTGGCGACCTTCACCACCACCCATTGGGTGATCAACAGGGTTCATAACAACACCACGGTTGTGAGGACGACGTCCCAACCAGCGTGAGCGACCAGCCTTACCAGACTGTTCAAGAGCGTGGTCAGAATTACCTACACTACCTACAGTAGCTTTACAAGCACTCAAGATCTGGCGTGTTTCACCAGAAGGGAGCTTAATTACACAATAACTGCCCTCACGAGAAGTCAACTGAGCAAAATTACCAGCCGAACGAACCAACAAAGCACCCTGACCAGGACGCAACTCAATGTTGTGGATCACTGTACCAACAGGGATGTTTGCCAAAGGAAGACAGTTACCGATTTCAGGAGCAGCTTCTGCACCTGACATCAAAGTAGCGCCTACCTGAAGTCCGTTAGGAGCAATAATGTAACGTTTTTCACCATCAGCATAGTAAAGCAATGCGATACGAGCAGAACGATTAGGATCGTACTCGATTGTTTTAACAACTGCTGGAACACCATCTTTCTCACGTTTGAAGTCGATTAAACGATACTTCTGCTTATGACCACCACCAATGTAGCGAACGGTCATTTTACCGGTGTTGTTTCGACCACCGGTAGAACGCTTACCGTAAACGAGAGACTTCTCTGGCACGGATGCAGTAATATCCTCGAACGTGCCAATAACTTTGTGTCTTTGACCCGGAGTAACCGGTTTTAATTTACGTACTGCCATTTTTTATTTTAAATATTGCTGTAAAAATCAATTGTTTCGCCCTCTTTCAGAGTAACGATTGCCTTCTTGAACGCATTCTTCTGGCCCTTAACAAGACCTGCCTTAGTATAACGAGCAGAGCGCTTGCCTGAGTAACGCAGAGTGTTTACGTCAACTACTGTAACATTATACAGACTTTCAACTTCCTTCTTAATCTCGAGCTTATTAGCCTCAGGACGAACAACGAAGCCATAGCGGTTAGGCTGCTTGTCTGTAATCTTGGTCATCTTCTCAGTAACCAATGGTTTGATAATAAATGCCATATTCTAATATCTCCTTTTTACTTTGTTAAGATTTGGTCGATTGTCTCAAGCGACTTTTCAGTAATCACTACAACATCAGCATTCAAAATTTTGTACGAATTGACGTTAGATGCGAGAATAACCTCAGAGCGCTGTAAGTTACGAGCAGACAAATATACGTTTTTATTTGATTCTGGCAAAACGAAGAGTACCTTTTTGCCCTCGATTTTAAGATTCTTAAGAACACTTAAGAATTCTTTAGTCTTTGGAGCCTCAAAAGTGAAATCTTCCAACATCACGATAGAGTTCTCCTGAGCCTTGTAAGACAGAGCAGACTTACGAGCAAGAATCTTTACTTTCTTATTCAATTTGAAGCGATAATCACGTGGCTTAGGACCAAAAACGCGAGCACCACCTACGAGTACAGGTGAGTTAATATCACCACGGCGAGCACCACCGCCGCCCTTCTGGCGACCAAGCTTACGAGTAGAACCACTCATCTCGCTTCTCTCCTTGGACTTAGCTGTACCCTGACGCTGGTTAGCGAGATACTGCTTTACGTCGAGATAGAGAACGTGATCGTTAGGCTCAATACCGAAGATTGCATCATTAAGAGCTACCTTACGGCCGGTCTCCTGACCTTTGATATCTAATACGCTAACTTCCATTATTTCTCAATTAAAACAGTTGAACCTTTGCATCCAGCGAAAGAACCCTTCACGATAAGAAGATTCTGCTCTGGAATAACCTTTAACACCTGAAGGTTCTGAGTAGTAACTCTGTCACCTCCCATTTGGCCGCCCATGCGCATACCCTTGAATACCTTAGCTGGGTAAGAACATGCACCAATAGATCCCGGCTTACGAGCGCGGTCATCCTGACCGTGAGTAGACTGACCTACACCACCGAATCCGTGACGCTTAACAACGCCCTGGAAGCCTTTACCCTTTGATGTACCGATTACATCAACGAACTTGCAGTCGTTGAAGATTTCAACTGTAATGGTGTCACCGAGGTTGTACTCCTCATCAAACTTGAACTCGGCCAAGTGCTTCTTAGGTGTTGTGCCTGCCTTTTTGAAGATTCCCATCATAGGCTGAGAAGTTCTCTTCTCCTTAGCCTCGCCGAAACCTAACTGATAAGCCTTGTAACCATCCTTCTCTACAGTTTTAACCTGGGTTACAACACAAGGACCTACTTCGATAACAGTGCACGGAATATTCTTACCGTCGGCACTGAAAACGGATGTCATTCCGATTTTTTTTCCAATTAATCCTGGCATTTCAATTTAAATTTAAATAATTAGACTTTGATTTCTACTTCTACACCACTTGGCAATTCAAGCTTCATCAAGGCATCAACTGTCTTAGCTGTTGAGCTGTAGATGTCGATGAGACGCTTGAAATCTGAGAGCTGGAACTGCTCGCGAGACTTCTTGTTAACGAAAGTACTGCGGTTTACAGTAAAAATACGCTTGTGTGTTGGCAATGGAATAGGACCGCTAACGATAGCACCTGTTGCCTTAACAGCCTTCACAATCTTCTCAGCTGACTTGTCAACCAACTGGTGGTCGTAAGACTTCAGCTTAATTCTGATTTTCTGACTCATTTTTAAAATTAAGTTATTATTATATGAATTATTTAGTCTAATGGAAGAAGAGGTACGCTGCTTAAGAGTCATTCGCTAAGCAGCGCCTCATCTTACCGTTATTTCTTTTTATTAAAGGAGTTCTGCGTGACCCTTAACCTCCTCCAACACTGCCTTAGCAATTGTTGAAGAAAGAGGTGCGTGATGATCGTACTCCATAGAACTTGTTGCACGACCAGAAGTGATAGTACGCAAAGCTGTTACATAACCGAACATTTCAGCCAATGGAACCATTGCCTTTACAATGCGAGCACCGCTACGACCTTCTTCCATACCCTGAACGAGACCACGGCGCTTGTTCAAGTCACCGATTACGTCACCCATGTTCTCTTCTGGAGTAACAACCTCCACCTTCATGATAGGCTCCATCAAAACTGGACCTGCCTTAGGGCAAAGAACCTTGAAAGCCTGATGTGCTACCAACTCGAATGACAACTGGTCAGAGTCAACTGGGTGGAAGCTACCATCGGTCAAAGTTACCTTCAAACCTGTCATTGGGAAGCCACCGAGTACACCATTTGACAAGCAATCAGCGAAGCCCTTCTGTACAGATGGGATGAATTCCTTAGGAACGTTACCACCCTTAACTTCGTTGATGAACTGTAAGTCGCCTTCCTTGTAATCCTCATCCTTAGGACCGATGGTTACATCGATACAAGCGAACTTACCACGACCACCAGACTGCTTCTTGTAAGTCTCACGGCTCTGAGCTGTCTTAGTAATAGCCTCCTTGTAGTTAACCTGAGGCTTACCCTGGTTACATTCAACCTTGAACTCACGCTTCAAACGGTCGATGATGATATCCAAGTGGAGCTCACCCATACCAGAGATGATAGTCTGACCGCTCTGCTCGTCTGTACGAACTGTGAAGGTTGGGTCCTCTTCAGCCAACTTAGCGAGACCATTGTCCATCTTAGCGATGTCAGCCTGGCTTTTTGGCTCAACTGCAATAGAGATCACAGTATCAGGGAATGTCATAGACTCCAATACGATTGGGTGATCCTCATCACAGAGTGTATCACCAGTACGGATATCCTTGAAACCTACACCTGCACCGATATCACCTGCGTCGATAGACTCCATAGGAATTTCCTGCTTAGAGTTCATCTGGAACAGACGGCTGATACGCTCGCGCTTGCCAGAACGTGGATTGTAAACATAAGAACCTGCAACAACCTTACCAGAGTAAACGCGGAAGAATACCAAGCGGCCCATGAATGGGTCAGTAGCAATCTTAAATGCGAGAGCAGATGTTGGCTCATCCTCAGATGGCTTACGATCCTCTTCCTCCTCTGTATCAGGGTTAGTACCGATGATATTTGGAGTATCCATTGGTGAAGGCAAGAATGCACAAACATAGTCAAGCAAAGGCTGAACACCCTTGTTCTTATAAGAAGAACCGAGCAACATTGGGCAGCACTCCATAGCACAGCAACCCTTACGGATAGCAGCGAGGATTTTCTCCTCAGGAATATCCTGACCATCGAGATAGAGTTCCATCACTTCGTCATCGAAGTTAGCAGCACCCTCAAGAAGCTTATCACGCCACTCAGCAGCCTCATCAGCCAAGTCAGCAGGGATTTCCTCTACGTCATACTCAGCACCCATAGTCTCATCGTGCCAAAGGATAGCCTTCATCTTAATCAGGTCAACTACACCCTTGAAGTTTTCCTCAGCACCAATAGGAATCTGAATAGCAATTGGATTAGCACCCAAGATATCCTTCATCTGCTGAACTGTCTCGAAGAAGTTAGCACCAGAACGGTCCATCTTGTTTACATAACCGATACGAGGTACATTGTACTTATCAGCCTGGCGCCATACAGTCTCTGACTGAGGCTGAACACCGTCAGCAGCAGAATATGTAGCAACAGCACCATCAAGTACACGGAGAGAACGCTCAACCTCAGCAGTGAAGTCAACGTGTCCCGGAGTATCAATCAAGTTAATCTTATAAGACTTACCAAGATAGTTCCAGTTACAAGTAGTAGCTGCAGAAGTGATAGTAATACCACGCTCCTGCTCCTGGGCCATCCAGTCCATAGTTGCAGCACCATCGTGTACCTCACCGATCTTATGAGTCTTACCTGTATAGAACAAGATACGCTCAGATGTTGTTGTCTTACCGGCATCGATGTGCGCCATGATACCGATGTTACGTGTCAAATGTAAATCGCGATTTGCCATTTTCTTATATACCTATTAATTAAATTAGAATCTGAAGTGAGCAAATGCACGGTTAGCCTCAGCCATACGATGCATATCCTCCTTACGCTTAAATGCACCACCCTGGTTGTTGTAAGCATCCATAATCTCAGCAGCCAACTTATCTGCCATAGTCTTACCACCACGCTTACGAGCGAATATAATAAGATTCTTCATAGAGATACTTTCCTTACGATCAGGACGAATTTCAGTAGGAACCTGGAACGTAGCACCACCGATACGACGACTCTTAACCTCTACCTGAGGAGTGATGTTATCGAGTGCCTGCTTCCAAATTTCAAGTGCAGACTTCTCCTCGTTAGCCATCTTAGCCTTAACGGTATCCAATGCATTATAGAAAATTTCATATGATGTATTCTTCTTACCATCATACATCAAGTGATTAACGAACTTTGAGACCTTCTGGTCGTTGAAGACTGGATCTGGGAGGATCACACGCTTCTTTGGTTTTGCTTTTCTCATTTTTAATTGAAAAATTTTAAATTCTGCGGAGGCTGTTTACTGTTCTTCAACGTTCGCACCCGAACATTTACTCAACCTATTTACTTCTCCAGCAAAACGTTTTGAATAAAAATAATGTTTTTACCTAAACTCCCAACCTTCTCCGATCGTGAGTTTTCGGTTTTGTCTAAATTTTAAGAATTACTTCTTAGCCTTTGGACGCTTAGCACCGTACTTAGAACGACGCTGTGTACGATTTGCAACACCTGCAGTATCAAGAGTACCACGAACGATGTGATAACGTACACCTGGAAGGTCTTTAACACGACCGCCACGAACCAACACGATTGAGTGCTCCTGCAAATTATGACCCTCTCCTGGGATGTAAGAGTTAACCTCTTTAGAGTTTGTCAAACGAACACGAGCAACCTTACGCATTGCTGAATTAGGCTTCTTAGGAGTAGTGGTATAAACACGAACACAAACACCACGGCGCTGAGGACATGAATCCAAAGCAGGTGACTTGCTCTTGTCAACCAAAACCTGTCTGCCTTTTCTTACCAATTGTGAAATAGTAGGCATAATTAAACTTTTTAATTTATATATTATTTTTTGTTATTATCTACCAATTTTCGAAAAAGCCACTTCGTCGGTGCCTTTTTCGGGGTGCAAAGTTACGATTTTTCCTTTAAACCACCTAATTTATCTAAAAGCAAATTTCACGCAGCTTTGATTTTTAACTAAATATAACTTTTCTATATTAAAATTAAAAAGCAAATAGGTAAAAATAAATATTTTGTAGCGTTTGTTACAATGTAATTAGAGCTTTTCTATAGTATGCCAGTTTGGTTATTACAACTCTGTTAATATCAGTTTTTTATTGGCTAATTTAGTATAAGGAAGTATGCTACATCAAAGAGTTAAGCTTCACCCTTTGGAATCTTGAATGGAGCAATTGGCTCTTCAGGTGCCTGTGGCAACTTGATTGTACCAAAAGCCTGTTCAAAATTATAGATATTACTCTGCAGAGCCTGCAACAAACGCTTAGCATGTTCTGGAGCCATAATCACGCGACTCTTAATTTGTGGCTGTGGCATACCTGGCAATGCGCAAGCAAAGTCTAAGATGAAATCTGAAGTAGAGTGAGTGATGAGCGCCAAATTAGAATATGTGCCCTCAGCTACTTCAGGATTAATACCCATTTGAAACTGGTTCTGATTGTCTTTCTTATTATCTTCCATATTTCTTTAAGTTTATAAGGTAAAACATTTAATTAACGGATGCAAACTTACACAAAAAATCTGATATGAGCAAACTTTTTTGCTATTTTTTAAAGAAAGACAGAAATAAGAAGCGAAACAAATGAGAATAGAAACTACAAATTTCAGAGGATCAAAGGTTAAACATCAAAGGTCAAAAGCAAATTTCACTTAGAATAGAAACCAAAGATTATATAATAAAAATGGGTATATCATTGCTGACATACCCATTTTATTATATATATATACATTATTATATATGTATATAGAAATCTATTTACTGTTATCTCCTATTTATATATAGAAGTCAAGTAGCATTAATCACCAATAGAAGGATCAGTATAGTCGAGCACATTCTTTCTGTTGGCCTGCATACGCTCATATTCTTCCTTAGAGCCTACGATAAGCTTATCCCACTGACGAAGACCAGTACCTGCAGGAATCAAGTGACCACAGATCACATTCTCCTTCATACCCTCGAGATAATCTACCTTACCACGGATAGCAGCCTCATTCAAAACCTTAGTAGTCTCCTGGAATGATGCAGCACTCATGAAGCTTTTAGTACCGAGAGCGGCACGGGTGATACCCTGAAGAATCTGAGTAGATGTAGCAGACACTGCATCACGCACCTGAACAAGTTTCTTATCACGGCGCTTCAATGCAGAGTTCTCATCACGCAACTTACGGGCTGTAATAATTTGACCTGGCTTGAGATTCTCGCTATCACCGGCATCGGTAACAACTTTCTTACCCCAGATACGATCATTCTCTTCAGCAAAGTCGAGTTTATCTACCAACTCCTGCTCAAGGAATGTAGTATCACCTGGATCGTCGATACGAACCTTACGCATCATCTGGCGCACAACAACCTCGAAGTGCTTATCGTTGATAGCAACACCCTGAAGACGATATACGTCCTGGATCTGGTTTACGATATACTCCTGAACGGCAGTAGGACCCATAATAGCAAGGATATCGCCTGGAGTTACACTACCATCAGACAAAGGAGTACCTGCGCGTACGGCATCGTGCTCCTGTACCAGGATCTGCTTAGAAAGAGATACGAGATACTTCTTCTGGTCGCCAGTCTTGGAAGTTACGATAATCTCACGGTTACCACGTTTTACCTTACCCATAGTTACCTCACCATCGATTTCTGAAACGACAGCAGGGTTGGATGGATTACGTGCCTCAAGCAACTCGGTTACACGTGGAAGACCACCGGTAATATCGCCGGCACCACCTACGGCACGTGGAATCTTAACCAAAACCTCACCTGTCTTGATAGTCTGACCATCCTCAATAGCCAAGTGACCACCTACAGGGAAGTTGTAAGTACCAAGAACCTCACCGTTAGCATCGATGACATCACAAGATGGAACCATTGCCTTATTCTTAGAGTCGGTGATAATCTTCTCTTCAAGACCAGTAGTTTCATCGACCTCAGCACGATAAGTAGCATCTTTCTGTACATCATTGAATTTCAATGTACCAGCATACTGGCTCACGATTACGGCGTTGAATGGATCCCACTTAGCAATGACAGTACCCTTTTCTACGATCTCACCTTCTTTATGATAGAGAGAAGAACCATAAGGTACATTCAATGTAGAAAGGATGATATTTGTATTAGGATCTACGAAACGGATTTCTGCAAGGTGGCTTACAACCTTCTCGCAATTAATATCGTTTCCTTCCTCATCTTCCTCTACGAATGGAACAGTGCTCAACTCGTCGAATTCGATACGTGCCTTGTTCTTTGCCTCAATCTTAGCATTAGCTGCAGCGTTGGAAGCAATACCACCGGCGTGGAATGTACGGAGAGTCAACTGAGTACCTGGCTCACCGATAGCCTGTGCAGCGATGACACCCACAGCCTCACCCAACTGTACCATACGAGCAGTAGCCAAGTTGCGGCCGTAGCACTTCATGCAGACACCCTTCTTGCTTTCGCAAGTGAGCACAGAGCGGATTTCTACACTCTCGATAGGAGAGTCCTCGATTGCCTTAGCCTTAGCTTCGGTAATCTGGTCACCAGCAGCAACAATCAATTCGCCAGTTGTAGGGTGAATTACATCATGTACAGATACACGACCCAAGATACGCTCATAGAGAGAAGAGATGACCTCATCGCCATTCTTCAAAGCTGTGCAAACCAAACCGCGCAATGTACCACAATCCTCCTCAGTAATGATCACATCATGAGAAACGTCTACAAGACGACGGGTGAGGTAACCAGCATCGGCTGTCTTCATTGCGGTATCAGCAAGACCTTTACGGGCACCGTGAGAAGCGATAAAGTACTCCAACACAGACATACCCTCCTTAAAGTTGGAAAGGATAGGGTTTTCAATGATCTGCGCACCTTCAGCACCAGCCTTCTGAGGCTTAGCCATCAAACCACGCATACCAGACAACTGCTTAATCTGATCCTTAGAACCACGGGCTCCGGAATCAAGCATCATATACACAGCGTTGAATCCCTGGTCTGCCTCGGTCATTTCCTTCATCAGGATATTACCCAAGTCGGTGTTAACGTGAGTCCAAGTATCAATAACCTGGTTGTAACGCTCCTTGTTGGTAATGAAACCCATATTATAGTTGTTGGTGATTTCCTCAATCTCCTTCTGACCTCTTGATACGATTTCCTCCTTCTCTGGTGGGATAATGATATCACCAAGGTTAAATGAAAGACCTGCGACATAAGCCATGCGGTAACCCAGGTTCTTGATACCATCAAGGAATTCACAAGCCTGTGCCATACCCACACTCTTGATTACGTCAGAAATCAGGCCACGCAATGTCTTCTTTGAGATGACATCATTGAAGAAACCTACCTCTTCTGGAATAATCTGGTTGACGATCACACGACCTACAGATGTTTCCACCATACGCTTCTGTGGCTTGCCATCTACAACATCGTTAACGATTACCTTAACCAGAGAGTGAAGATCGCAACGACCTTCATTACGGGCAATCAGAGCCTCTTCCGGACCGTAGAATGTCAAACCTTCACCCTTAGCACCTGGGCGGATCTTAGTAATATAGTAAAGACCGAGCACCATATCCTGAGAAGGAACGGTGATAGGCGCACCATTGGCAGGGTTCAAGATGTTGTGGCTCTGGAGCATCAGAATCTGTGCCTCCAATACTGCCTCATTGCTCAATGGAAGGTGAACAGCCATCTGGTCACCATCGAAGTCGGCGTTGAACGCAGTACAAGCCAATGGGTGTAACTGGATAGCCTTACCCTCAATCATCTTAGGCTGGAAAGCCTGGATACCAAGACGGTGAAGTGTCGGAGCACGGTTCAGCATAACCGGATGACCCTTCATCACGTTCTCCAGGATATCCCAGATAACAGGTTCGCGACGGTCAACAATCTTCTTGGCACTCTTAACTGTCTTTACAATACCACGCTCTATCAACTTACGGATAATGAATGGTTTGTAAAGTTCAGCAGCCATCAACTTAGGAAGACCGCACTCACCCATCTTCAACTCAGGACCTACGACGATTACGGAACGTGCAGAGTAGTCAACACGCTTACCGAGGAGGTTTTGACGGAAACGACCCTGCTTACCCTTCAAAGAGTCAGAGAGTGATTTCAATGGACGGTTACTCTCGCTCTTCACAGCAGAACTCTTGCGTGAGTTGTCAAACAAGCTGTCCACAGCCTCCTGCAACATACGCTTCTCATTACGGAGAATTACCTCAGGAGCCTTGATTTCTACGAGTCGCTTCAAACGATTGTTACGGATGATAACACGACGGTAGAGGTCGTTCAAGTCAGAAGTAGCGAAACGGCCACCATCAAGCGGAACCAACGGACGGAGTTCAGGAGGAGTCACAGGAATCACCTTCATGATCATCCACTCTGGCTTGTTGATGCCCTTGCTTGCACGGAAGCCCTCTACTACCTGAAGACGCTTCAAAGCCTCAGTCTTACGCTGTTGGCTTGAATCGTTGTTGGCATGATCGCGAAGCTCGTAAGACAAGCTGTCGAGATCAATGTTCTGAAGCAGTTCATAGATTGCCTCAGCACCCATCTTGGCAACAAACTTGTTAGGATCGTCATCTGAAAGATACTCATTTTCAGGATCCAGATGATTGTCAAGGATATCAATATACTCTTCCTCTGTGAGGAGGTCGAGCTTATGAGAGCCGTTGATTTCGAGACCGTCAGCATCAGTTTTTCCTTCCAGTGCACCTGGACGGATCACTACATACTTCTCATAGTAGATGACAGCATCCAGTTTCTTGGTAGGCATACCCAGTAGGTAACCTATCTTATTAGGAAGGGAACGGAAATACCAGATATGAGCAACAGGTACGACGAGTTCGATGTGACCAGCACGCTCACGGCGCACCTTCTTCTCAGTCACCTCTACACCGCATCGGTCGCAGACGATTCCCTTGTAGCGGATACGCTTGTACTTGCCGCAGGCGCACTCATAGTCCTTGGTAGGACCAAAGATGCGCTCGCAGAACAAGCCGTCACGTTCCGGCTTATATGTACGATAATTAATGGTTTCAGGCTTAGTCACCTCACCATACGAATTTTCCAAAATCTCCTCTGGAGAAGCGAGACCGATGGTAATCTTCGTAAAATTATTCTTTACCTTTGTATCTTTTTTGAAAGCCATGTTTCTATATCTAAATTAGGGGTTCTCAAAATTAATCAAGTTTGATGCTCAATCCAAGACCACGAAGCTCATGGAGCAATACATTGAGAGACTCAGGAATGCCAGGTGTTGGCATTGGGTCGCCCTTCACGATTGCCTCGTATGCCTTGCTACGTCCTACAACGTCATCCGACTTGATAGTCAGAATCTCCTGCAATACGTGGCTTGCACCGAATGCCTCGATGGCCCAAACCTCCATCTCTCCGAAACGCTGACCACCAAACTGTGCTTTACCACCAAGTGGCTGCTGAGTAATCAGAGAGTAAGGACCGATAGAACGAGCGTGCATCTTGTCTTCTACCATGTGACCCAACTTCAAGAAGTAAGTCATACCTACGGTAGCTGGCTGATCGAACCTCTCACCTGTCTCACCATCATAGAGGTAAGTAGAGCAGAAACGAGGCAGACCAGCCTTGTCTGTCCATACAGAGAGGTCCTCAAGATGAGCACCGTCGAAGATAGGAGTAGCAAACTTCACGCCCAGCTTCTTACCAGCTGCACCCAGAATACACTCGAAGATCTGACCCAGGTTCATACGAGAAGGCACACCCAATGGGTTCAATACCATATCTACAGGACGACCATCCTCCATGAATGGCATATCCTCAAGACGTACCACCTTAGAAACGATACCCTTATTACCATGGCGACCGGCAAGCTTATCACCTACCTGAATCTTACGCTTCTTGGCGATATAAACCTTAGCCATCTGAAGAATACCTGATGGAAGTTCATCACCGATAGTAATAGCAAACTTGCGACGCTTCAACTCAGCATCCAGCTGCTTGTACTTGCGGATGAAGTTCATAATCAGCTTCTGGATCAAGCTGTTGGCATGCTCATCGTCAGTCCAGTTGTTAGACTGTACACCGTCATATTCGAGGTTCTTCAGAGCAGTTGTAGTAAACTTAGAACCCTTAGTGATAATCTCAGCACCAGAATAGTCTTTCACACCCTGAGAAACCTTGCCCTCAGTCAATGTGAGCAACTTATCTACGAGGATATCCTTCAAGTCCTCACCCTTTGCCTCATATTCCTCGTCGATTTTAGCGAGAATTATCTTATCCTGCTTCTTAGATTCGCGAGTCTTGATAGCACGAGAGAACATCTTCTTGTCGATGACAATACCGCTCAGAGAAGGGTTAGCCTTCAATGAAGAATCCTTCACATCACCAGCCTTGTCACCAAAGATAGCACGGAGCAATTTCTCTTCAGGAGAAGGATCACTCTCGCCCTTAGGTGAAATCTTACCAATCATGATGTCACCTGGCACGATACGAGCACCAACACGTACTACACCATTGTCATCCAGATCCTTAGTAGCTTCCTCACTTACGTTTGGAATATCGCTGGTAAATTCCTCAACGCCACGCTTAGTCTCACGCACGTCGAGAGAATACTCATCTACGTGAACGGATGTCAATACGTCATCACGAACCATGCGCTCTGAGATAACGACAGCATCCTCATAGTTGTAACCCTTCCAAGGAATATAAGCCACAAGCAGGTTACGACCCAATGCCAACTCACCATTCTCTGTAGCATAACCCTCTGTCAAGATATCACCCTTCTTCACGCGCTGACCCTTGTTACAGATAGGGCGCAAGTCGATGGTCATATTCTGGTTGGTACGGCGGAACTTAGGAATGCGGTACTCCTTGAGTGCAGGCTCGAAGCTTACAAACTCCTCGTCCTCTGTACGGTCGTAGAGAATACGAATAGTTGTAGCATCTACATATTCGATAACACCCTCGCCCTCAGCAGTAATCATCGTACGTGAATCCTCACATACCTGCTTCTCAAGACCAGTACCTACGATAGGAGCATCATTGTGAAGCAATGGAACTGCCTGGCGCATCATGTTACATCCCATCAAAGCACGGTGACCATCATCATGCTCCAAAAAAGGAATCAAACCTGCAGATACAGAAGCAATCTGCTGTGGAGATACGTCCACGTAATCTACATTATCTGGAGTTACAACAGGATAATCGGCATCCTGACGGCACTTTACAACGTCTCGAATGAAAGCACCATCCTCTGTCAGAGGTGCATTACCCTGTCCGATAATCTTTTCTTCTTCGTCCTCAGCTGTCAGGTAAACTACATCCTCGTTTGCCATATCCACCTTGCTGTCTCTAACCTTACGGTAAGGAGTTACGATGAAGCCGAGGTCATTAATCTTGGCATACATACAAAGTGAAGAAATCAAACCGATGTTTGGACCTTCAGGACTCTCAATAGGACAAAGACGACCATAGTGAGTATAGTGTACGTCACGAACCTCGAAACCGGCACGCTCACGAGACAAACCTCCAGGACCTAAGGCTGAAAGACGACGCTTGTGAGTAACCTCTGCCAATGGGTTGGTCTGATCCATGAACTGTGACAATGGGTTGGTACCAAAGAAAGAATTGATCACGCTGGAGATAGTCTTTGCGTTAATCAGATCAGTTGGAGTAAACACCTCGTTGTCACGTACATTCATACGCTCACGGATAGTGCGACTCATACGAGCCAAACCTATAGAGAACTGATTAGCCAACTGCTCACCTACTGTGCGTACACGGCGGTTAGACAAGTGGTCGATGTCATCGACAGTAGCACTTGAATTAATCAGCTGAATCAGATATTTGATAATTTCGATGATATCATCTTTAGTCAAGACACGAACATCCATATCGGTATCGAGTCCCAACTTCTTGTTGATACGGTAACGACCAACCTCTCCCAAGTCATAACGCTTGTCAGAGAAGAAAAGGTTCTGGAATACCTCGCGTGCACTAGCATCATCAGCAGGATCAGCATTACGCAGCTGGCGGTAGATGTAGTTCACAGCCTCCTTCTCAGAGTTACTTGGGTCCTTTGCCAAAGTATTGAAGATGATAGTGAACTTGTTGGCAGCCTCCTCATCCTTGTGGAGAAGCACAGTAGAAGCACCACTTTCGAGGATTTCTTCTACATTTTCCTCAGTAAGTTCAGTCTCACGCTCCATGATTACCTCGTTACGCTCGATAGATACAACTTCACCAGTATCCTCATCCACGAAGTCCTCATTCCAGCTCTTCAAAACACGAGCAGCAAGTCTCTTGCCGATAGCAGCCTTCATGTTCTTCTTGTTCACCTTCACTTCCTCAGCGAGGTCGAAGATCTGAAGGATATCCTTATCCTGCTCATAACCGATGGCACGGAGCAAAGTAGTTACAGGCAACTTCTTCTTACGGTCGATATAGGCATACATGACGTTGTTGATGTCAGTAGCAAACTCAATCCAGCTACCCTTGAATGGGATGATACGTGCAGAATAGAGCACAGTACCATTGGCGTGAACACCCTGACCGAAGAAAACGCCAGGAGAGCGGTGCAACTGAGAAACGACAACACGCTCAGCACCATTGATCACGAAAGTACCATTATCAGTCATGTAAGGTATAGTACCCAAAAATACATCCTGGATAAAAGTACCGAAATCCTCATGGTCAGGATCCGTACAATACAGCTTCATTTTAGCCTTCAAAGGTACGCTATATGTAAGACCTCTCTCCAGGCACTCATCGATAGAATAGCGAGGAGGGTCAATATAGTAATCCAAGAACTCAAGAACGAAATTATTACGCGTATCGGTGATAGGGAAGTTCTCAGAGAACACCTTAAACAAACCGTCATTCTTGCGTTCCTCAGGCGGAGTATCCAACTGTAAGAAGTCTTTAAAAGACTTTAACTGCACATCGAGGAAATCCGGATATGGGTACGGATTATGAACGCTGGCAAAATTTACTCTGTTATCAACAATTTTTGTAGCCATTAGAAGTATTAAATGGTTTTATTAACATTATAAGAAAAGACACAAAAAGGTTAGGACTCGCCTACTGGGAGAATCCTAACCATTATGTAAGAGATGTAATTAATCTAATTACTTGAGCTCTACCTTAGCACCAGCCTCTTCGATAGCCTTCTTAAGGTTCTCAGCCTCGTCCTTAGATACACCCTCCTTGATAGTAGAAGGAGCACCGTCTACGAGATCCTTAGCCTCTTTCAAACCGAGACCACAAGCCTCCTTAACAGCCTTAACAACCTGGAGCTTAGCGCCACCAACCTCAGCGAGGACTACGTCGAAAGAAGACTTTTCCTCAGCTGCAGCTGCACCACCAGCAGCAGGACCAGCAGCTACAGCTACAGCTGCAGCAGCAGGCTCAATACCATACTCGTCCTTGAGGACTGTTGCCAACTCATTAACTTCCTTAACAGTAAGATTTACTAACTCTTCTGCAATAGCTTTAATATCTGCCATTTTTATTCTAAATTTTAATTTTATTTATACTATGAAATGATATAACATTGTGATTGATTACTCAGGACGCTCGCCCAATGTCTTAAGCACACCGTGAATAGTGTTGCCTCCTGATTGAAGAGCAGAAATAACGTTCTTTGCTGGAGACTGGAGCAAAGCAACAATCTCTGCAATAACCTCGCTCTTGCTCTTGATTGCTGAAAGTTCAGCGAGTTTGTCAGCACCTACATAGACGCCTTCCTCAGCATAAGCAGCCTTGAGAGCTGGAATGCCATCCTTCTCGTATTCCTTCAACAACTTAGCTGGTACGTTAGCCACGTTAGTGAACATAACTGCTGTAGTACCCTTCAAGCTTCCATAAAGTTCAGAGAAATCGATGTCTGAAGCCTCGAATGCCTTGTGAAGCAAGGTGTTCTTAACAACAACCATCTTGATTTCATTCTGGAAGCACTTGCGACGAAGTGCACTTGTCTTCTCAGCGTTCAATCCTGTAAGATCTACAAGATAGAAGTGAGGAAACTCCTGAAGCTTCTGTCCAAGTTCGGTGATAATAGTATCTTTAACTTCTTTCTTCATTTTACAAAACTTTTAGAGTTATTCAACTGATTTAGGATCAATCTTGATACCCTTACTCATAGTGCTAGAAATAAAGATACTCTTGATATATGTACCTTTAGCAGCAGCAGGCTTCAACTTGATAACTGTATTGATGAACTCCTTAGCATTTCCGTAGATCTGCTCAGGTGTCATGCTAACCTTACCGATTGAAGTGTGGATAATACCAGCCTTATCAACCTTAAAGTCAATCTTACCTTGTTTAACTTCCTTAACTGCCTTAGCAACATCCATAGTTACAGTGCCACTCTTAGGGTTAGGCATCAAACCGCGAGGACCGAGAACACGACCCAAAGGACCGATCTTACCCATGCAAGAAGGCATAGTGATGATAACATCAATATCTGTCCAACCACCCTTAATTTTCTCAACATATTCGTCGAGACCTACGTAGTCAGCACCTGCTTCCTTAGCAGCAGCTTCCTGATCAGGAGTACAGAGAGCGAGCACACGTGTTACCTTACCAGTACCATTTGGCAGTGAAACAACACCGCGAACCATCTGGTTAGCCTTACGTGGGTCAACACCTAAGCGTACATCGATATCGAGAGATGCATCAAACTTGGTTGTGGTAATTTCCTTAACCAACTCTGCAGCCTCTTTCAAAGTGTATGCCTTCCCTGCTTCAACCTTATCAGCTACTGATTTTTGATTTTTTGTCAGTTTACTCATTTTTCTAATTGAAGTTTTAAATTATTTACCAGGGAAGTCCCCTTTTACAGTAATACCCATACTTCTAGCAGTACCAGCGATGAGCTTCATAGCTGATTCAACAGTAAAGCAATTCAAGTCCTTCATCTTATCCTCAGCGATAGTCTTTACCTGATCCCAAGTAATAGTAGCTACCTTCTGACGGTTTGGTTGAGCAGAACCTGATTTAACTTTAGCAGCTTCTTTCAACTGTACTGCAGCAGGAGGAGTTTTGATTACGAAATCGAATGACTTGTCAGTGTAGTATGTGATAACGACTGGCAACACTTTACCTGCTTTATCCTGGGTGCGGGCGTTGAACTCCTTGCAGAATCCCATAATATTAATACCTTTAGAACCCAGTGCAGGTCCAACTGGAGGTGAAGGATTTGCAGCGCCACCTTTAATCTGTAATTTGATTAATCCAGCAACTTCTTTAGCCATTTCTTTGTTAATATTTAAAATTGAAACTTATAAAGGAGAATGTGTCCGTAACGGCACATTATTCCTTTTCTACTTGCGTATAATTTAACTCTAACGGAGTTTTACGTCCGAAGATCTTAACCATCACCTTCAGCTTATGCTTCTCGGCGTTTACCTCTTCGATAACACCACTGAAACCGCTGAATGGACCATCTGTTACCTTCACAGTCTCATCAACTGCGTATGGCACATCAAGATTTTCTTCAAACTCTGTCTCCTCTGCTGTACCCAACATACGATTGATATCAGACTGAGGAACAGGTGTTGGCTCATCCAAACCTCCAAGGAAACCTAAAACATTAGGCATGAAACGCAGCGTGTGCGCAACATCACCTTTCAGTTTAGCTTCAACAAAAACGTAACCTGGAAGAGAAACCTTCTCTTTAACTACACGTTTACCATTGCGCACAGTTGCATGTTTTTCCACAGGAATCAGAATCTGTGAAACATGAGCTGCGAGCAAATCGTTGTGCTTCATTTCAGCCTCGATGTATTCTTTCACCTTAGCTTCCTTACCGCTTACGGCTTTCAGCACATACCATTTATTACCTGTTGCTGCCATTTCCTATAAAAATTAACCTGGATAAACAACGCCCATGAGAGCCCTAAAAATAGAGTCCATTGCGAACACCACTAATGCAATGACAAGGGAAGCAGATAATACAACCATTGCACTGTGAGTAAGTTCGGCACGAGTTGGCCAAGTAGTCTTATGCGCAAGTTCATCGTAACATGCCTTGCAATAATTTACTATCTTATTCATATTATCTTCTTATTAGCACGGGTTGAAGGGCTCGAACCCTCGACACCTGGTTTTGGAGACCAGTGCTCTACCAACTGAGCTAAACCCGTAAGTAACTCCCACTTCCGCAGAAGCGGGAGTCTTTATTTAGTAAATAGAGTATTCTAATTACTTAATGTCGTCAAGAATTGCTGTGATCTGACCAGAACCTACTGTACGACCACCCTCACGGATAGCGAAACGAAGACCCTCGTTCAAAGCAACCTTGTAGATCAATTCAACCTCGATCTCAACGTTATCACCTGGCATTACCATCTCAACTCCCTCTGGAAGCTTGATTTCACCAGTACAGTCCATTGTACGGAGGTAGAACTGTGGACGATATTTGTTACCGAATGGAGTGTGACGACCACCCTCTTCCTTCTTCAATACATAGATAGAAGCCTTGAAGTGATCGTGAGGAGTAATAGCACCTGGGTGTACGACTACCATACCACGCTTAACCTCAGCCTTATCGATACCACGGAGAAGCAAACCTACGTTATCACCTGCCTCACCCTCAGCGAGTACCTTGCGGAACATCTCAACACCAGTGATGACAGACTTCTTGTCCTCACCAAGACCGAGCAACTGAACTTCGTCACCAACCTTGCAACGACCAGTCTCGATACGACCTGTAGCAACAGTACCACGACCTGTGATTGAGAATACGTCCTCGATAGGCATCAAGAATGGCTTATCAACCTCACGCTCAGGCTCCTGAATCCACTCGTCAACTGTATCCATCAAAGTCTCAACAGACTTAACCCACTTCTCAACACCATTCAAAGCACCGAGAGCAGAACCACGGATGATAGGAGTATCCTCTTCGTAACCATACTGCTCAAGGATCTCATGAACTTCCATTTCAACGAGTTCGAGCATCTCCTCATCGTCAACCATATCGCACTTATTCAAGAAAACAACCAAGCGAGGTACGTTTACCTGACGTGCAAGAAGTACGTGCTCACGTGTCTGTGGCATAGGACCGTCAGTAGCAGCAACTACCAAGATAGCACCATCCATCTGAGCAGCACCAGTAACCATGTTCTTTACATAGTCAGCGTGACCCGGACAGTCAACGTGTGCATAGTGACGCTTTGCAGTTTCATACTCGATGTGAGCAGAGTTGATGGTGATACCACGCTCTTTCTCCTCAGGAGCATTATCAATCTGATCGAATGACTTAACTGCCTCAGATGTACCGAGCTTCTCGTTCAATACCTTAGAGATAGCAGCGGTCAGAGTAGTCTTACCATGGTCAACATGACCAATTGTACCAATGTTAACATGCGGTTTGGTACGCACGAATTCTTCTTTAGCCATAGCTTTTCTTTTTATTTATATAAATGAATAATCTGTTCCTCTACCATCCTTAGAAAACTACCGAACGATAGAGCTGTAACTGAGAGTTGAACTCAGGACCTCTTCCTTACCAAGGAAGTGCTCTACCACTGAGCTATTACAGCAAGTTAATAAATTGAGCGGAAAACGGGGCTCAAACCCGCGACCCCCAGCTTGGAAGGCTAGTGCTCTATCAACTGAGCTATTTCCGCAAGTCAAAAGAAGTGGGTGGTGATGGATTCGAACCACCGAAGGCATAGCCAGCAGATTTACAGTCTGCCCCATTTGGCCACTCTGGTAACCACCCTTTTCTTTTTCTTGAGCCTCTTGTCGGATTCGAACCAACGACCCCGAGATTACAAATCACGTGCTCTGGCCAACTGAGCTAAAGAGGCAATCTTTACAGCCGTAATACGACTGATTTTCCACCTATCGGAAAACGGCTGCAAAGATACAACATTATTTTGAATCTACAAAATTTTTTTCGACTTTTTTTATCGATTGCGCATTTTTTCTTTAAATTTTGTCAATTGAACCTTCATAGAATCCACTGCCTGGTCAATTCCCTCTTCAAATGTATCGCATGTCTTCTCAACAAATAGTTTCGATCCAGGAACTGCGATTTCCAGGTGAACTTCCTTATTCAAGGCTGTGGCAGGTTTTACGACCTTTAATTGCACCTCTACTTTCTGTATATCTTCGTAAGTTTTTTCTAACTTGGCGATTTTCTTCTCGATAAACGCCTGTAACTTCTCGGTAGCATCGAAATGAATCGACTGAATTTTAATTTCCATAGTGACCTCCAATTTTAAAAGGTTATGCCCTTGGATGGGCTTCTGTATAAACTCGCTTCAACTGCTCGAAGGTGGTATGCGTATAGATCTCCGTGGTGGAGAGCCGGGCATGCCCGAGCAATCTTTTCAAACTTTCTATTCCTGCGTCATGATTCAGCATCGCCGTAGCAAATGTATGTCTCAAGACGTGTGGACTTTTCTTTTTCAACGAGCATACTCTTGATAAGCACTCCTTCACGATGTCTCTTACTTTGGCAGACGTCATTCTTTTTCCCTTATCTGAAAGGAACAAGGCTGGAGATTGACTCTCCACGGTCTGATTGCGCAAGCGAATATACGCTTGGAGGGTTTCATCAAGCTCGTTTCCGAAAGGTACGATGCGCTGCTTGTTGCCCTTGCCGGTAATCTTGATTTCGTGGTTCACAAAACTGATCGCCTCATCATCAAGTCCTACCAATTCCGATAATCTCATACCTGTTTCATAGAATGTCATTATAATAGTACGCGCACGCACGCTATCATAATCTTCACCCCATTTCTGCCTGTCCAGAAGTTCATTCACCTCGCTCTCTTTCAAGAACTGCGGTAAAGGTTTCTCCTTTTTGGGCGTCAGAATGCTATGTGCTGGATCAGTATCTACATAATGCCTTGCCAATGCATACCGGTAGAAAGTGCGAACTGCACTCAGCCGGCGACCGACAGATGATGCCTTATTGCCTTTATCCATCATAGCCTCCATCCAGTTACGGATAATATCGGAGTCAATGGTCTCCCAAGTGAGGGAGTCTGACAGATTCTGGAAGTATGTCTCAAAGGCCCGAAGGTCTTCCGCATAGCTGTCTATTGTCATTTGCGAGCGATTCATCTCGCATTTCAAATAGTCCAAAAATCCATCAATATTCAACATAACGCTACTCGTATTCTTTTTACGGCAACGAAATTAAGGAAATTATTTCAAACTACCAAATTTTTTGAGGATTTTTTAATCTTTCTGCCAAACTTTGAGGATATTCTCGAGGAAAATCCTCAAAGATGGCGGTAAAATTACTCCTCGTTAGCGCGCAACTGCTGTACGTAGATGGCGTGTTCCATCTTGAGACGCTTCAAAACAGATGGCTTGTCATACTGCTGACGAGCGCGAAGCTCCTTAACAACACCTGTCTTTTCAAACTTTCTCTTAAACTTCTTGAGAGCTCTCTCGATGTTCTCACCGTCCTTAACTGGTACAATAATCATTTTTTTTGCTTTTAATTTATTATGTTAAACTTATAATTTCTGAGCGAAAAGGGCACGATGCCACAATTTGCGGGTGCAAAATTACATCTTATTTATCAAATAACCAAGATTTTAGCCGACTTTTTGCGCAAAATCGTTTATTTTGTGGCATTTAGCCCATTTTCATCCTCTCTAAAACTTCATTTTCTGCTGAAAATCATGCTTTTAGATACAGGAGTACAACTTTTATCTGCCGGAAGACTTCACTCTATCCACCGGACGAGTTGCTTCCCTCAACCATTCCAGGTCTTCGCCTTCGAGATAAGGAGAAAGCTTTTCAAAAACATCACGATGATAGGTATCGAGCCATTCGATTTCTTCTGGCTGAAGCATGCTGAAATCTACCGGAGTCAGGTCGATAGGACAAAGCGTGAGGGATTCCATCTGCAGGAATTTGCCGAATTCCGTCGTCTGATAGTCTTTTATCAATAATGTATTCTCGATTCTCACTCCGAATTTGCCTGAAAGATAGAGGCCCGGCTCATCGGTCACGGTCATGCCGGCACGCAAAGGAGTTGGCTTCCATTCCATACGGATTTGGTGAGGACCTTCGTGTACACTGAGATAAGACCCCACTCCATGTCCCGTACCGTGCAGATAATTATACCCCTCGCGCCACATGCATTCCCTGGCCAGAGCATCCAGTTGAGTGCCCGATGCGCCATCAGGGAATTTGGCGAGTTCCAGTTGGATATGTCCTTTCAGCACCAGCGTATAGACGTGCTTCATCTCCTCTGTCACCGGTCCGAGCGCTATCGTACGGGTGATATCGGTGGTTCCATCCTGATATTGTGCTCCGGAATCTATCAGAATCAGACCTTCCGGCTTGAGAGCAACATCTGTTTCAGGCGTCGCCTCATAGTGAACAATGGCGCCATGTGCCTGATAACCGGCTATCGTATCAAAGGAAATATCACGGAAAAGATGCTGCTCTGCACGAAACGAAGTAAGTTTGCGGTCGATGGAAATTTCAGTCTGTCCACCAGCCTCCACAGCCGGTTTGAGCCATCTCAGGAACTTGACCATCGCCACTCCGTCTCTCAGCATTGCCTGTCGGAAACCCGCGATTTCCCTATCATTTTTCTGTGCTTTCATCGCTGGAACAGGTGAATTTCCTGCAATAATCTCCTTACATTTCACGGTTTTCCACAGAAAATAGCTGGTTTCATCGCCATCCAGAAGGATATTATACTCGGAATATCGCTCCAATCCTTCAGCCATCTTATTATATGGATAGAGCAAAATGCCGTTTTCAGTCAGATAAGCCTTCACCTCGTCATTGATTTTAGCTGAATCCACATAGAGCGAAACCTGCTGGGAGGAGATGAGAAGATAACTGACGAAGACAGGCACACAATGAACATCTGTGCCACGGAGATTGAGTGTCCAGGCGATATCATCGAGCGCAGAAATGAGCATTCCGTCGGCATGACGCTGGCGGAGAGCAGTCCGGATGCGGGAAATCTTGGAAGCAACGGATTCTCCTGCAAATTCCATCGGCTGAATTTCTACAGGATTGGCTGGGATGGCAGGACGATCTGTCCAAATCAGCCCCAACGGGTCTAAATTGGTTCTCACCGTGATGCCGCCCGACTTCCGAAGATCGGCTATCAGCCCCATCGTTTCGTGATAGGAATTTACCATACCATCGAGGCCCACTTCTGCATTTTCGCCCTGCAATTCCTGAGCAAGCCATTCAGAAATAGTAGGAGTACCCTCAATTTTCAGCTTCATCAACAGGAATTCCGTACCCTTCAACTGCTCCTCGGCAGCCAGGAAATAACGAGAATCAGTCCACAAAGCAGCTGATTTCATCGTAACCACCGCCGTTCCGGCAGAGCCGTTGAATCCGGAAATCCAAGTCCTACCCTGCCAATGATCGGCCACATATTCGCTCTGATGAGCGTCTGTACTTGGGAAAATAAAGGCAGAAAGATGCTCTCGGCGCATCACTTCCCTCAAACTTTCCAATCTCTGATTGATTTCATTCATAATTTTATCTCTATTATATCTTAATTTGCATCTGATTATATCTCTATCATATCCTAATTTGCGTCTGATTAAATCTCTGTCATACATCTTAGTTTGCATCTGATTAAATCTCAGCGATATCTTCATCTCTGAGATTCCATTCTGAGCATTTTACACCTTATTATATATATAGGGAAAGGAAGCATCAGAAGAATCGCCCCAAAGGCGCAGAAAGAATCATCAAAATAATCCAGTAGAATCTTCGAAAACGACCGAAAGATCCGATAAGAACTTCAGGAGTGTGATCGAAACGACTGAAAGATTCGATAAAAACCAGCCGGAAGCAGGAATTTTTCTTTCCATCAGAACGCATTTTGCTAATTAGAGATTACAAAGATAATAATTTTAAGAATTAACAACAAATTTAAGCGCAAATAAATGCACGTTTTACATTACTTTTTAGTAATTTTGCGGTCGGAAAAGAAAAATGAAGGTAAATATACTTTCAGATAGGTTCCACACCTCTCAAAGAGGGATTTCAGCAGTTAAGAAAAAGAATTTATAAACAACTTAATATAAAAAATTGTAGTTATGGAATTTTTAACTAATGACAAGCTTTTGATCGTCGGTGCCGGCGGTATGATTGGTTCTAACATGGTTCAGAGCGCTTTGATGCTCGGTCTTACTCCAAACATTTGTCTCTACGATATCTACGAGCCAGGTGTTCACGGTGTATTCGATGAGATTCAGCAGTGTGCATTCCCAGGCGTTAACGTAACTTATACTGTTAACCCAGAGGAGGCTTTCACTGGTGCTAAATATATCATTTCTTCAGGCGGTGCTCCTCGTAAGGAGGGTATGACTCGTGAGGACCTCCTCAAGGGTAACTGCAAGATTGCAGCAGAGTTCGGTGACAACATCAAGAAGTACTGCCCAGAGGTAGAGCACGTAGTTGTTATCTTCAACCCAGCTGACGTTACAGCTTTGACAGCATTGATCCACTCAGGTTTGAAGCCAAACCAGTTGACATCACTCGCAGCTCTCGACTCTACTCGTTTGCAGCAGGCTTTGGCCCTCGAGTTCGGTGTACAGCAGGATAAGGTAACTGGCGCTCACACTTATGGTGGTCACGGCGAGCAGATGGCTGTATTCGCTTCTCAGGTTAAGGTTGACGGCAAGCCATTGTCAGAGATGGGTCTTTCTGACGAGCGTTGGGAGGAGATCAAGCACCACACAGTACAGGGTGGTTCTAACATCATCAAGCTCCGTGGCCGTTCTTCATTCCAGAGCCCAGCTTACAATGCAGTGAAGATGATCGAGGCTGCTATGGGTGGTGAGAAGTTCACATTGCCTGCTGGCTGCTATGTAAACCACGACAAGCTCGGTTTCAAGAACGTAATGATGGCTATGCCTACTACTATCGACAAGACTGGCGTTCACTTCACAGAGCCTACAGGTACTGAGGAAGAGCTTGCAAGCCTCGCTAAGTCTTACGAGCACCTTTGCAAGATGCGCGATGAGATCGTAGAGCTTGGTATCGTTCCTCCAGTAGCTGAGTGGAAAGAGATGAACCCTAACTTGTAATTCTTCTTCTTAGAATTTTTATAAGTGAATGAGATAGGGCTGAATTGTGAGATGATTTCTTGCGATTCAGCCTTTTTCTTTATTCCTTAAAGAAACTGTCATTACTGTATCTGTCATTACTATCATCAGCTGTATTTTGTCAATAATGCTATTACGGTCATGGCTTGCTGGTTCAAAATCAGCCCATAATGGTTATTTTTTCCGTAATTTAGATGAAATGACTTTGGCATATTTTTTGTAATTTTGCAAACGAGAAAGAATTCATCCCCCAAAAAGATGGGAAAAAGTTGGGAAACAATCAAGAAAAAAATCCCAACGGATAGAGGAAATTCATTCCGTTTCCATAAAAAACATGGGAAGAATTGAGAAAATCTTTCCACAAAAAAATGGGAAATAGTTGGGAAAGACAAATCATAATATTAAAGAAAGGAAAATGGAACTGATTAAAAACAAAACTTTCGGTGGTGAACGCCCACTCTTTGGCGCGCACGACGCCCGTTTGGAAGATATCACTATCACTGATGGAGAATCAGGTATCAAGTGCTGCAAGAACATAGAATGCCACAACTCTAAATTCTATGGAAAATATCCTTGGTGGCACGTGGACGGTTCTCTCATCACAGACTGCTATTTCGCACCTGAAAGCCGATCTGCTATCTGGTACAGCAACAATATGGTGATGAAAGACTGCACTATTGACGGACCGAAATTTTTCAGGGAAATGAAAAACCTCGAACTGGAGAATGTCAATATCACGGATGCTGACGAAACTTTCTGGAAAGTGGATAGACTGAAAATCAAGAATGTAAAACTGCACGAAGGTACATACCCATTCATGTTCTCAAAGAATATCTATGTGGACGGACTGGAAAGCGACTCGAAATATGTATTCCAGTACTGCCAGAATGTAGAAATTCACAACGCCAAGATTACCACCAAAGATAGTTTCTGGGAATGTGAGAATGTAACCGTATATGATTCTGAACTGAACGGAGAATATCTCGCATGGCACAGTAAGAACATCAAGTTGGTGCGCTGCCACATCAGCGGCGAACAACCTCTCTGCTATATGGATCATGTGATACTGGAAGACTGCACTTTCGACAAGGAATGCGACCGTGCTTTCGAGGACTGTAGCAATATCGATGCACATATCAAGGGCAGTATCACCAATATCAAAAACCCTATTTCCGGTCGTATCGAGGCCGACAAAGTGGGCAGCATCACCTACACCGAGTTTGCCAAAGCTCCTCAGGGCGCCTGCGAAATAATCGACAAATCGGAAGGTAAATAATCAAATTCTACGGACCTAACTTTTATGAAGGTCCGTAAAAAAGCGATACACCCATATCCTCGTTCTTTAAAAGAACCTGACTAACAAAGAAAATAGAAAAAGAAATATGAAATACAATTTTGATGAAATCATTGACCGCCGGGGCACCAATTCCTACAAATGGGACCTGGTAAAGGAGGAAGATGTTATCCCTATGTGGGTAGCCGATATGGACTTCCAGACTGCTCCTGCCATCATTGAGGCCCTGCAGAAGCGAGTGGCTCACGGCATCTTCGGATACACCCTGGTACCGGACTCTTACTACGAGGCCATCACCAGCTGGTTTGCCCGCCGCCACCATTGGAACATCGAGAAATACTGGATACTCTATACATCGGGCGTAGTGCCTGCCATTTCCTGCTGCCTGAAGGCCATCTGCATGCCTGGCGAACAAGTGCTGGTGCAGACTCCTGTATATAACTGCTTCTTCTCATGCATCAAAAACAGTGGTTGCGAGGTGGTAGAAAACGAATTGAGACGAGTAGGAAACTGCACTTACGAGATAGATTTCGAGGATTTCGAGCGCAAATGTGCTGACGAAAAGACGACTGTTTTCATCCTCTGCAACCCTCACAACCCTGCCGGAAGGGTATGGAAAAAGGAGGAATTGGAGCGCATGAACGACATCTGTCTGAAGCACAACGTAAAGATAGTTGCCGACGAAATCCATTGCGAACTTGTGATGCCGGGCTATCAGTATATTCCTTTCGCAAGCATCAGCGAAGCCGGCAGAGACAATTGCGTGGTATTGAATTCTCCATCCAAATCATTCAATATTGCCGGTCTGCAGATAGCCAACATCATCTGTCCGGATGCCGCATTGCGTCGCCGCATCAACAGGGCTATCAATATCAACGAGGTGTGTGATGTTAACCCATTCGGAGTCATTGCTCTCCAGGCTGCATACAATGAGAGCGAGGAATGGCTGGACGAACTGAATCAGTATCTCTATGAGAACTATCAGACTGTAAAGGAATTTTTCAATTCCGAATTACCTCAGGTTCGAGTTACCCGTCTGGAAGGCACATACCTGGTATGGCTCGACATCCTGCCTTTCGAACTATCGAGCGACGAGGCTTATGAGAAGCTGATGAATGACGGCAAGGTATTTGTGAATAGCGGCACCATGTATGGCAGAAAAGCCGGTCAGGGATTCCTGCGCCTCAACATCGCCTGTCCTCGCAAGACCCTGATGCAGGGACTGATCCGTATCGCCCGAGTATTAAGCCAGTACGTGGAGGATGAGGACACAGGTTGTCCGATGTAATTTTGAGTGAAGAGTGAAGAACGAAGAGTGAAGAATTCAAATGCTTTTCGTGCTTCACTCTATTAGAATATAAACAATTAAAATATAAAACTGAAAGACAATGGAAAATGAAGTTTTGAAAGCCATTAAGGAGAGAAGAAGTATCCGTAGATACAAGGCTGATCAGATCACAGATGAGGAACTGAAAACCGTATTGGAGGCAGGCACATGGGCTGCCACCGGTCATGGCACTCAGGAACCATTCATCATCGCAGTACAGAATCCGGAGACCTGCGCCCAGCTTCGCAAGATGAATGCTAAGGTGATGGGTGTAGAGAGTGATCCTTACTATGGAGCACCAACCATCGTCATCGTTTTGGCTCCAGAGAGCAATGCGAACGCCATCAAGGACGGCAGTCTCATCCTCGGCAATATGATGTTGGCAGCCCACTCTATCGGTCTTTCTTCTTGCTGGATCAATCGCGAGGATGCCATGTTTGCTTCCGAGGAGGGCAAAAATCTGTTGAAGGAATGGAAGCTTCCTGAAGGTTTGATAGGAGTTGGAGCCTTGGCATTAGGCTATGCATCTGCTCATCCGCATACCGTGAAGCCTCGCAAAGAGGATTATTACCGCATCATAAAGTAAGAAAAGATATTTCAGTCTCATTTTACTGAATACAATATCCCCTTTTGATTACTGATTTTGTAGATATAAAAAAAATGCGCCAGACGAGTTCTCTGCTATAAAACTATGTTTTGTAAGTCATAAAACTATGACTTACAAAACATATCCTCATTTTGCTGTCATTTACCGCATCTGAAAACCGTCATTTATCACTTCAGAAGGTAGAAATTTATCACTTCTGCTTAAAATCGCAAGTTTATGCACACTAAAATTTGCTGGTTACAAAAAAAGCAATACTTTTGCACCATAAATACAAAAGTACTGCTTTCATAAAATTATATTCTCCCTGAGAAAGGGGGCTTACTTCTTTGCGAAAAGAAAATCTTCCTATACTGACTATACTTAAAGCTGCACCTTAGAAAGAACCTTATCTGTAGCGCCAGACAGGCTCGCTACGAATTCTCCTGCCTTTTCTCCCGCAGACTTCAGGAAAGCTTCGTCATTCATCATCGACTTCATCAAGACAGCAAAGTCCTCAAAATTGTTGATTTCGAATCCGCCACCCGACTTCAGCAAGCCCTGAGCTTCCTGGAATTTCTTATTGTTAGGACCGAAAATAACCGGCATATTCCATACGGCAGCCTCCAGGGTATTATGGATACCAACTCCGAAACCACCTCCGATATAAGCCACATCACCATAATGGTACATGCTGCTCAGCAGTCCGAAGCAGTCGATAATCAGCACATCAGCCCCAGCAGCTTCCTCAGGAGTAGTCTGAGTATAGCGCACTACCTTCTTATCCTTCAGCAGAGAAAGAATCAGTTTCAGATGTTCCTCGGCTATGACATGAGGAGCTATCAGCAAGCGCCAATCCTTATGTTCATTGAAGAAGCGGATGAAGATTTCCTCATCAGGAGGCCAAGAACTGCCTGCTACAAATACTTTGTAATCCTGAGAAGGAACGGATGCAGACTTACCGGCAGGGGATTCTGTCAAAAGACCATCAGAAGAATACCCATCAGCAGAAACTCCCTTTCTGAACGCCTCGCAGATAGGCAGATGCTTGGCAGCTTCCTTGATCTGCAGCACACGGTCGAAGCGGGTATCTCCCACCACATCCACATCCGTAATACCGATGCCGGCGAGCAATCGCTTGCTCTCCTCATTCTGCACAAAGAAGCGGGTGAAGCACTTCAAGACATTCGCATAGCTCCTGCCATACCACTTGAAGAAGACCTGATCCTCACGGAAGATACTGCTCACACTGTATGTAGGAATGTTGCGGTACTTGAGAATATGGAGGAAATTAGACCAGAATTCATACTTGATGAAGAAGGCCATCACAGGACGCACCAGGCGAAGAAAACGGATGGCATTCAGGCGGGTATCCACCGGCATATAGCAGATGATGTCAGCGCCCTCATAATTCTTGCGCACCTCATATCCGGAAGGCGAATAGAAGGTAAGCAGAATCTTATACTGGGGATAATCTCTGCGGATGCGCTCCATCAAAGGACGACCCTGTTCAAACTCGCCAAGTGATGCGGCATGAAACCAGATATACCTTTCAGTAGGATCCACATTTTCCCTCAGAATTCTGAAGGCATCGCGCTCACCTCGCCACATCTTGCGCACCTTCTCATTGAAAAGGCTGGCGATGGCGATTCCCCAAAGCACGAAATAAATGACGACATTATAGATCATGTTTTTCTTTTTTTTCGGTTAGTATCTATAAATATCTAAATATAAATTGAATTCTCTCTGAGGAAAATTCCCACACAAAAGCAGAAATTTTCCACAGAAAGAGATAAAATATGCTGACTGCGATGCCTTATCCGAGAACCTCAATGGCTCTGCGGAGACGCTTCAGAGTCTCCTCCTTGCCGAGGAAGGCTGAGATATCAAACATACCTGGACCCTTACCCTCGCCTACGAGCGTGAGACGGAAAGCATTCATCACATCACCGAGCTTATAGCCCTTATCCTCTACCCATTTCATCACAACAGGCTCCTGACCCTCGATAGAGAAATCCTCGATGCCCTCCAACACTTCAGCCAGTTCGGTCATCTGCTGAGCAGAATACTCCTTCCAGCGCTTCTTGGCTGTCTTGGCATCATACTCTGTAGGAGGAATGAAGAAGAATGAGCACAATGGCCACAACTCATATACGAAGTTCACGCGATCCTTCATCATGTGTACCACCTGCTTCACGCGGTCCATTGTCTCCTCCACACCGTTATTAGCCACGATAGGCGCAAAGAGATTGGCTATCTCATCATCGCTCTTCATGAGGATGTACTCATGGTTGAACCAGATGCCCTTCTTGAAGTCAAACTTGGCTCCTGCCTTAGAGCAGCGGGAGATATCGAAAGCCTTCACCAGCTCGTCGAGAGAGAAGATTTCCTGCTCTGTGCCAGGATTCCAGCCCAGCAATGCAAGGAAATTGACTACTGCCTCTGGGAAATAACCGCTCTCACGATAACCAGAAGAAACCTCGCCGGTCTTAGGATCGTGCCACTCCAATGGGAATACAGGGAAACCGAGACGGTCGCCATCACGCTTGCTCAACTTACCCTTACCCTCTGGCTTGAGAAGCAATGGAAGATGGGCAAAGCGAGGCATGGTATCCTCCCAGCCGAAAGCCTTGTAGAGAAGTACATGCAATGGTGCACTTGGCAACCACTCCTCGCCGCGGATCACATGAGAGATTTCCATCAGATGATCGTCCACGATATTGGCCAGGTGGTAAGTAGGAAGCTCGTCGGCACTCTTGTAGAGCACCTTGTCGTCGAGGATATCGCTCATCACCTTCACATCGCCACGAATCATATCGTTGACGTGGATTTCCTCTCCTGGTTCTATCTTGAAACGTACGGTATATTGCTTGCCGTCTGCGATGAGCTGGTCCACCTCTTCCTGAGAAAGGGTGAGAGAATTGCGCATCTGCATACGGGTGTGGGCATCATACTGGAAATTCTGGATTTCAGCACGCTTGGCCTCCAGTTCCTCTGGAGTATCAAAAGCGATGTAAGCCTTGCCATTGTCGAGAAGCTGCTGTACATATTTCTTATAAATGTCACGACGCTCGCTCTGACGGTAAGGACCATGCTCACCACCGAAGCTCACTCCCTCATCAAACTTGATGCCGAGCCACTTGAATGACTCCAGGATATATTCCTCGGCACCTGGTACGAAACGATGAGAGTCAGTATCCTCGATACGGAACACAAGTTCACCACCATGCTGGCGAGCAAACAAATAATTATAGAGGGCGGTACGAACACCACCAATGTGCAATGCACCCGTAGGACTTGGGGCAAAACGCACTCTTACTTTTCTATCTGCCATGTCTTATTTTATAGCTATTTTCAAAATTTTCTGCAAATTTACATCTTTTTTTGCGATTATAATAGTTTTTTTTCGTATTTTCGCACATGAAAAGGGAAATATGGGGCAAATCGGCATTTTTATTCAAAGAAATGCTCCTTTTTATCCATAAATATTCAAAAGTGAAGAGACTTTCCCACCAATCCAACAAGAAAAACAAAAACAAAAAAATATGAGTATATTCAACAATCCGGAAGAAAACTATTGGCGCAACCTGGTGACTAAGGCCATACTGGTCTGCATGACCGTGGCTGTCATCGTTTGGTTTCTGCCTCGCAACGAGGGTCGCCAGTACCGATACGATGTAGGAAAACCATGGATGTACGGCTCTGTCATCGCCAAGTTCGACTTTCCAATCTACAAAACCGATGAAGCTATCAAGCACGAACAGGATTCGATGATGAACCAGTTCCAGCCCTACTATGGCCTGAATCCAACGGTGGAAAACGTGCAGGTGAACCGATTTCTCCACGATTTCCAGAAGGGAATACCCGGTCTGCCTAATGATTTTGTGGGACTCATAGCCAACGAACTGCACAATGCCTATCAGATGGGCATCATCAACACCACGGAGTACAACCGCATCTTCAAGGATTCTACCAGCACCATCCGAATCATCAGCGGAAAGAACGTGAAAAGCGTGCCTATCAAGTCGTTCTACTCTACGATAGCCGCCTATGAGCATCTCTTTGCCAACGAAAAATTGGCTGCCCAGCGACCGCTGCTCTCCCGCTGCAACCTCAACAACTATATAGAGGCCAACATCATCTACGAAAAAGAGAAAAGCGAAACCGAGAAAAACGACCTGCTGAGCAGCATTCCATTGGCAAGCGGAATGGTGATGAGCGGACAGAAAATCGTGGACAGAGGCGAGGTGATCAGCGACTACACCTTCCGCGTGCTCACATCCTTCGACAAGGAAATGAAGCGGCGCACGTCCACTGAGGAGGAAATTACCACCACCATCATCGGACAGGTGCTCTTCGTATTCATTCTCGTCATGATGTTTACGTCATACCTCTCGCTCTTCCGCAAAGACTATTTCGAAAAACCGCGCAGCATCACGATGCTCTATGCGATGATCACGCTCTTCCCTATCCTGGTATCGCTGATGATGAAGCACAATTTCTTCTCTGTGTATATCATCCCGTTTGCCATGGTGCCTATCTTCGTAAGAGTATTTATGGATTCCCGCACGGCATTCATCACCCATGTCACGATGATTCTGATATGTGCGGCGGCTGTAAAATACCAGTATGAATTCATCATCGTGCAGCTGGCTTCCGGACTGGTGGCCATCTATTCGCTCCGTGAACTGAGCAAGCGCTCGCAGATATTCATCACAGCCCTGCTGGTGACGGTGGCAAGCGGAGTGGTATATCTGGCACTGCAGCTGATGCAGGACAACGAGGTATTCAATATCGACACCAGCATGTACACCCATTTCACCATCAACGGCATCTTCCTGCTACTCTCCTATCCGCTGATGTATCTGATAGAAAAGCTGTTCGGATTTATCTCGAATGTCACATTGTTTGAACTTTCGAATACCAACAAGGGACTGCTACGCAACCTGAGCGAGATAGCTCCAGGCACCTTCCAGCACTCCATCACCGTGGGAAATCTGGCTGCCGAAATCGCCAACCGCATCCATGCCAACAGTCTGCTCGTGCGTACGGGTGCATTATATCATGACATCGGCAAGATGAGCAATCCTGTATTCTTCACCGAAAATCAGGCTGGCGTCAATCCGCACGACCAGCTTACCGATCTGGAGAGTGCACAGATCATCATCAGCCACGTGACCGAAGGCTTGAAAATGGCAGAAAAGGCCAACCTTCCTGGCATCATCAAGGATTTCATCTCCACCCATCATGGCACCGGGCTTACCAAGTATTTCTATATTAATTATTGTAATGCCCATCCAGATGAAAATGTAAACAAGGAGCTTTTCCAGTATCCAGGTCCGAATCCATTCACCCGTGAGCAGGCTATTCTGATGATGGCCGACACGGTGGAAGCAGCCTCCCGCTCGCTCAACGAATATACCGAGGAAAGCATCAGCACGCTCATCAACAAGCTCATCGACGGTCAGGTGGCTGAAGGTTTCTTCAAGGAATGTCCTATCACCTTCCGCGACATCGCCCTGGCCAAAGTGGTGCTCACAGAACGTCTGAAATCCATTTATCATACGCGAATTTCGTATCCGCATCTGAATAAATAACTGGTGATTATAGAGCATAAATAAATCCCGATTTATTGCACATATCATTTATTCTGTGCAGTAAATCGGGATTTTATCGTTAATATACTTTAAATAAGAAATAAAAGTAGTAGCGAAATAGAACATTCTTCTTACCTTTGCGGACGTTTTTATTTAAATTTATTAAAATGAAGAAACTAAAATTAGTTTGTGTTGCCATTGCGATGGCAAGTGCAGCACCTACTTTTGCAGGTGGTTTGCTCACTAATACAAACCAACATGTAGCATTCAATAGAATGATGAGCCGTGAGGCTTCTATCGGTATTGATGGTGTTTATTACAACCCAGCAGGCGTTGTATTCATGGGTGACGGTCACCATCTTGCCATCAACTGGCAGTTGGCTTATCAAACACGTAACATTGAAAATGACTATGCATTGTTTAATTATAATGCAAAGAATCCAAAGACTCCTCGTACCTTCAAGGGTAAGGCATTTGCCCCAGTTATCCCATCTTTCCAGTATGCTTACAACAAGGGCAAATGGTCTTGGCAGGCTAATTTCGCCCTCACTGGCGGTGGTGGTAAGTGTACTTTTGATGATGGTCTTGGCTCTTTCGAGAAAGTCGTGGCAAACATCGGCCTACTTGGCAACGCACTTGCTCCATATATGGGTCACATCTTGCCAACCAATCCAAACATTCCGAACCCTGTAACAAAACAGATGGGCGGTTATATGTACTCATACGATAGCTATATGCATGGCCGCCAATACTACTTTGGCCTGTCTCTTGGCGCAGCATACAAAGTAAATGAGCATTTGGCTGTAGCTCTCGGCGTACGTGGAGTGTATGCGACATGCAATTATTACGGATACGTAGAAAATATCACATTCGTCGGGAATGAAGGTAAACTTCTTCCTTTGTCAACCATTGTAGACAAAAACGACCCTAAGAGTTCTGACATAGAATTGAACACTAACCAAAGTGGTATTGGTTTCACTCCAATCATCGGCATCGATTATAAGACTGGACGCTGGAATTTCTCTGCAAAATATGAATTTAAGACTCGCCTCCGTTTAAAGAACCAAGGCACAGTCATCAGTCCTGTTGGCAAACTTAACGATGTTGGTCCTAACCTCTTGCAATATGGTGTTCCTGCAGCAGCATTGGCACAAGTTGCCCCTGCCATTGCAGAAGCTAAAAACAGCATCAATGAGTTGATCGCTGAATATGATGAAGACCAAAACAAGAAAGTGGCTGGCGATATCCCTTCACTCTTAACCATCGGTGCAGGATACAGTCCAATTGATGCTCTTCGCATCAACGTGGGCTTCCATTGGTTCGACGATAAAAACGCAACATCTTCTTACTCTTGGACAGACAAAGATGGTGAAGCAAACCGAGTAGATCGTCATAAGAAACTAAAGCGTGGTACATTGGAATATAATGCCGGCATTGAGTATGACCTTGACAAAAAAGTTACACTTAGTACAGGCTGGCAAAACACAAACTACGGCTTGACAGAAGACTACATGGACGACAAGTCGTTCGTCACAAGTTCCAACTCAGTAGCAGTAGGTGGTGTTTACCACATCAACAAGAAAATGGATTTGAACGTGGCTTACTTCCACACATTCTATCAGCACAAGAAAACCTCAGAGACAGTAAAGCAAACAGGAAAAGACTACACCTCTGATTATACCCGTAACAACAACGTGTTTGCGGTAGGTCTCGACATCAATTTCTAAAGACGAGGTTGAAAAAAGTAGAATTAGACTTATGTTTCCTTAACATAATAGATCAGTTCATAACTACAAACATGCAAAAAAGGCTATCCCCTTCCTTCGATTGGGATAGCCTTTTTTTTTATTTTGTATCCGCAATCATCTGTCTGATTATTGCGGATCCACATCATAGTATATTTGCAAAGCCCCATACCTTGGGTCCTTCAGCATCATCGTCTGGGCATACTTCAGGTATTCCCTCACCTTCTTCTGATCAATGCCGTTCTCCAGTTTAAGCACTATCTTACGGATATTCATTGTCTTCACACGAGCCACTGCAGGCTTGTCAGGTCCTAAGATTCTCTCCCCAAACCATCCTCGCAAGGTCTGTCCCAGCTCCATACTTGCCTGCTGACAGACTTTCTCATGCTTGTGCTTCAGATAGACATTGATGAGATGATAGAAAGGCGGATAATGAAAGGCTTTACGTTCTTCCAGCAAGTCGCGGTAAAAAGTGGCATAATCGTTGTGAACCACCTGCGAGATAACCGGTAACTCCGGAGATTTCGTCTGGAGGATCACCAGTCCTCGCTTGCCCTTTCTGCCAGCCCTTCCACTCACCTGCGCCATCATCATAAAGGCATGTTCGTAGGCCCGGAAGTCAGGATAATTGAGCATCGAGTCGGCATTGAGAATACCCACAACGCTCACCTTGTCAAAATCCAGTCCCTTGGAAATCATCTGCGTACCGATAAGTAGGTTGGTCTTTCCCGAAGAAAAATCCTCTATCAGGCGTTCATAGGCATTACGGGTGCGGGTCGTATCAAGATCCATACGGGCAATACGCGCCTCAGGGAAGATTTCAGTCAACTGGTCTTCCACCTTCTCTGTTCCGATACCACGCCCCGTCAGTTCGGTACTTCCACAGTTAGGACATTCCGTAGGAACGGGATACGTGTAGCCACAATAATGGCAGGTAAGCAGATTGATATTCTTATGCAATGTGAGCGACACATCACAGTTTTTGCATTTCGGCACCCATCCACAGACCTTACACTCAATCATCGGTGCAAAACCGCGCCTGTTCTGAAAGAGAATAGCCTGTTCGCCACGCTGCAAGGCCTCTCTTACCGCTGCCAAGAGTTGTGGCGAATATGCCCCTTTCATGATCTTGCGATGGCGTAAATCCTTCACATCCACCACCTGTATTTCCGGCAGTTGGATGTCTTTATATCGCGTTTTCATCTCCACCAGACCATACTTTCCCTGCTGGGCATTGTAATAACTTTCCATCGAAGGAGTAGCCGTACCCAAGAGCACTTTGGCTTCGGGATACATACTTGCCAAAACGATGGCTGCGCTGCGGGCATGATAGCGAGGAGCCGGGTCCTGCTGCTTAAAACTGGTTTCATGCTCCTCATCCACTATCACAAGTCCGAGTTTCTGAAAAGGCAGGAAGACTGCACTTCTGGCTCCTAAGATGACATCATAAGGATGATCAGACATCTGTTTCTGCCAGATTTCCACACGCTCTGCATCGCTATATTTCGAGTGATAGATACCAAGTCGGTCTCCAAAAACCCGGTGAAGACGTTCCATAATCTGCACAGTAAGCGCAATTTCTGGCAAGAGATAAAGTACCTGCTTATGCTCATCGAGCGCCTGTTTGATGAGGTGGATATAGACCTCCGTCTTACCGCTGGAAGTCACGCCATGCAAGAGCACCACATTCTTCTTCATCATCTGCATCAGAATCTGGTTATAAGCATCCTGCTGGGGCATCGAGAGCGGTTTGATCAACTCGAAATGAGATTCGCCAGATGTATTCAGACGCCCTACTTCTATCTCATATGTAAAAAGAAATCCCTTATCTATCAGACTTTTGATAATGGCAGAGGTGGAATGACTCTCGTTCATCAGTTCCTCCTTCGTTACTTTTTCTATAAAAGAAGGGATATCAGGTGATTGGTTTCCATTTGAAGAAGAAACATCAGAAGGCTGGCTTCCATTTAAAGAAGGAATATCAGGAGACTGCATATTTCTCAATTCATAGAATTCCTCCCGCAACAGTCCGTTTTCATCTACCTCGTTTTCGAGAAGAATATCCCAATGAGACAGTTGGAGGAAGGTGGTAAAAGCCTTCATTTGCTTGACGGCCCGCCCCATCATCTGAAGCGCCACACGGAGCGTCTGAGGATTGCGATAAGCACTCGACAAACCGACATATTGCTCCATTTTGGGTTTAAACTTCTCTGTAGATTTCAGTCCAGCCGGGAAAGCAGCATTATAGACATCACCCAATGGAGACATGTAATAATCGCTAATCCACGACCAGAGCCGGTATTGCCTTTCCAGAAGCACAGGGTTTTCATCCAGCACCTGCTCTATCGGTTTCACCTCAAAAGCAGGCTTCTCATCATGCATTTTCACCGCCATACCGATATACTTCTTGCTCCTTCCCAGGGGTACGAGCAGGCGCTTGCCAAACACAACCCTCCCTTCCATTCCTTCAGGAACAGAATAGGTAAACAAGCCTGGAAGCGGCAAAGGAAGTATCACATCTACGTATTTCATACTGAAAAGTCATCTTGAGAATTATATCGTTGTGCAAAGATAACAATAAAAAAGCAGATACCCAATAAAGGATATCTGCTTTTATATATTTTAAGAAAGCCAAACTGAACTGGTCCCGATTTTTAGAACCAGTAGCCAAGCGCAATCTGCCAAGAATTGTTGCGGCTTCTATCGCTATGCAAAACTGTTTCGCCCACCTTTTCGACAGAGGCATCTGCTGTCTTTCCACAAGCAATATTGTAGTTAGCAGAAAGCTGTACGTGGCTCAACAAAGTAACACCAGCACCCACATTGACGCTGAAATTAGACTTCTTCAAAGAATAACTGCTACCAGTATTCCACTTGAAATTCTTATCACCTACGTTGATTCCCCACTGAGGACCCGCAAAGAGGAAGATATTTGCCACGCTGCTCAATCCCCAACCATAGCGTACATTCACAGGAATGTTGAGAGACTTCTGCTTCACATTCTCCTTGGAATATGAATTATCAATTCCCTGATACTTCACGTCAGCCTCTTTCTGATCATAGAGAGCAGCTGCATCAAAACTCAAGCCAACTACTGGCAAGGTGATCTTCACCATAGGCCCTACAAAGAAACCGGTCTTATTAGAAGCATCGAATACATCTTTGCTGAAAGACATATTGGTAACGTTCAAACCACCTTTCAAACCAAACTTAACCTGTGCGTTAGCCTGCTGCACGAACAGCAATGATGCCAACAACACCATAAAAGTCAATACTTTTTTCATACCTATTTCTCTTTTTTTATTTCTAATAATTGTTTTTCAAATCACATAATTCCAACGATTGTTACTCCAATCATAGTTATTCCAATCATTGTTATTTCATCAATTGATATTTCCAATCATAATTATTTCCAACAATCAGAACAATCCAATTAATGGCGCTCTCTTCTGACAGAAACGCGGGCTGCACTGGAGGTAGAAGAACCAGAACTGCGCTGGCGACGGCTTCTTACACTCGAAGAAGAACCTGAAGACTTAGAAGAACTTCTGCGGTTCTTCTTGACAGTCTTTGCATCCTTCTTACCGGCATTGGAAATACTATCCAGAGAATCCTTTCTCGCCTGATCGCCCCAGATATTCTTCTCGAAGGCAGCCAATTCTGCCTCAATCCTCTTCTGCTCCTTGCTCATAGCCGAATCAGAAGGACAGTATTGAGCCAAAGTCTTGCCCAACATATTATTGGTTTTGTAAATCTTTCCTTTATACTGATTTCTGACAAAGTAATCATCCACACTCATCGTCGCAGCATTGTTCAGATTACTGGTCATAATCTGCTGTTTAGATAAGTAAGGAGCCAGGTCGCTGTACTTCACCCAGAATAAAGGATATTTATTGCCACCATCTCCGAAATCATCCTCACGGGTCATGATAGGACAGAGTGCCAACACCTGAGTATGGAAGGTGGAAGTACGCTGGTCAAAATAAGAAGATTCCTTGACATAGTAAGATTTCACTTCGCGGGAAGGAATATCACTATTGTCAAGACGCATTCTTCCGTTTGCATCCTTCTCATAATAAATGTGGTAATTATCCAGGAATGCCTTTGGCTTCACCAAGTCTGCATCACTGAAACTCTCGTTGCCGTCCAACTTATACTGGTAAGCCTTGATGCGACCGGAGAGTATCAACTTAAACATATAGGTGAACAGGTTCACCTGGTTGCCCAATGGTTCCACAGGATAATACAAAGGCGCATTGGCATCATCGTTGAGATTCAACTCGCGATAGATGTCACGTCTCCATACCACATCCTCATCCATAGAAGCAGTAGTAGGAAACATGATTTGTGCACGGGTCGTCATGTTGTTGGCATTCGACTTCTGCTGAGCCTTCTGCTGTGCCTGGCGGTGCGCTTCAGGTTGAGCGCTGATTCCCAGCGTAACACCTGCAAGCATCAAAAGCATAAATATCTTTTTCATCACATTGATTTTATTTACTTTGATCATTATGTTATGCATTCTGGCAAGTTTCCATCCCGCCCAGAATGAATCTCCTGTCCAGATTCGCCTTTTTCCTATTCCAGACTCTCTTACCTCACAATCACTTCCATTGCAGCGGAGAGATTGCGGGTAATGCCATCAGGACCAACTGCCTTGATATGAGAAATGTAGAAACGGCGGTTTCTGGACAAGCGACGGAATTCCTCGCGCTGACGCTCTGAGAAATTGGCACCTGCTGAAGCAAGAGGAACCGCATTTCCCATATTGTCGAAGAATACAGTCTCGAAACTCAGCACCTTGAACGGAATATCGAGCAATCCGTCATCAATCGCGGCATGAATGCCTGTTGCTCCCATCAGAGAAGCCTTTGACAGAGCACCGCCTCTATATCTGTTGGTACCCAAAGCCAGATAAGCAGTTGGGTCTGGAAGTTTTCTGACATGGAAAACAAACGGTGGCATCGTACGGGTCTGTCCCTTGTCACGAGCCGTAACTGTAATCGTCACATCCTTGCCTACAGCAAATGGAACTGCCACGAAATGTCCATTTCCCTTGGAGATGAAGGAACCGCCACTCATGCTGGCAGAAATCGCATTGGCAGGAACTCCCGGGACGCTGATACTGATTGGATTGTGGAAACCGGCATAGAGCACATTCATCATGTCGGCTGCCACAGTAGCAGTATTAGGAGCCGGAATCACACTGTACTTCTGCAGGAAATTGCGTCGCAAGACATCTCCCTTGGCATTGTGCATCAGAATATATCCGCTGAACTGGTGTTCGCCTACGCCTCCAGCAGTAAAGGAATACTGTCCATGAGCCGTATTCACGCGCATACCATTCACATAGATTTCCGGTTGCTGGGTAGTATCCACAGCCGCCATCACAATGTTGGCATTGAAGCGCTCGCCAGGATAAAGCGTAGTCTTCTCCGGAATCACGAAGGCATCAAGTTTGTTGACGCGAATATCCTTCATATCTATATTAGAAACGAGGGTATGGAGCACCTCTCCTTCAGCATAGCGCACATCACTCTGCAGTTTGGAAAGCAAAGTGATAGCAGCAGCCACAGGCATATTCTCAAACATATATTCCTGCCAGTTTTTGCCCAAAGTCGTTGATTTCTTTGGCACAACTGTAGCGAGGTTGCTCTGAATGATCTTCTTCTGATGCTCGTCAGTCACCATGGTGAGGATACGCTCACGATAACGGTTGATGGCATCATAGAGTTTCTTGCCTTTCCCCGTACCAGGAGCCAGCATCACGATGCCCGCAGCTTCCAGATTATCCTTGTTCTCGATGTTTTTCACATCGCCATTCTTTCCATCAGCCTCTCTGACGATGGCTTCCTTCAACTGCTGTGCGAAGTTGTAGAGCGAGTCACTCATTTCCTTCACCTGAGTAGCCTTCTCAAACCATTCTCTCACCTTGGCAGGATTCTTCTTCATCTGATTGCTGAAATCCCCATAGAGCGCAGCATTCTCTGCAGAAGAATTGGCCGTGGTACGGTTCAAGCTCTCCTCCACAATAGAGAATCCGTTGAGCACCTCAGTAGAGATGTTCAATGCAAGCATGGCCATGAGGACGACATACATCAAGTTGATCATCTTCTGGCGCGGTGAAACGGGTCTTTTCTTTATTGCCATTTATTTATAACTGATAAATTCGATTGAATGCTTTACTCTTCACTTACATGTGGGGCAGCAGCTCTCATATTGACAGTCATTGCCTCGATCATGCGAGTATAAATCTTGTTGAGCTGCTCTATCTGCTGAGCCATCTTTCTGCTCTGCTCATTGATCTGGTCGATAGTACCAATCTGCTGACTGGCACCCTTCAGCTGCATCTCATATACCTTGCTGATACCGGTAAGCGTACGGTTCAGATTTTCCATTTCCTCGCTATCACGGGTCAGGCGGCTGCTCTGTTCATTTACCTTTTCGAGAGTTTCTACCAGCTTCTTCAACTCTTCCACATAGTTATTCTGTGCTTCCTCCATTTCTGGAGTTATCTGCTGCTGACCACCAACCCATGCAGTAGAACCAGCTACAGGCTGCTGAACGGCTGCTGACTGAGGCTGCTGAACAGCAACATCGGCATCCTTATCATCTGAAGATGATGCAGAGACAGAAGAAGCTGCTGCAGAAACAGGAGATGAAGCTGTGCCTTCAGAAGTTGCTGCAGAAGCAATGCCCTGAGAAGCAGTAGCACCAGAAGCAAAGACTATCGGCTGTCCCACAACCACAGCATCTCCGGAAACAGGATGAGAACCCGAAACCGGTTGAGAACCAGCTACAGAATTATTTGTATCATAAGTGACCTTGCCCGTCTCCAGATATTCTTCAGTAATATGTGTAGGAATATCACGACCATCGGCAGTCTTATCAAAAGGACGGTCGAAAGCTGACAGGAAGAATACCAATACCTCAGTACCCATACCCAAGAACAACATCAGATTGGCTCCCGGCAAGTGAGTCAACTTAAAGAGTGTACCCAAGATAACGATAGATGCACCCCAACTATATGCATAGTTCAGGAATGTTTGTCCAGGCACGCTATCCATCCACTTTTGCAGACGGTAAACGATATTAAACTTACTGTAATCGCCCATTTTTATTATCTCCTATTCTTTGATTTTGTAGGTTTCTGTTTTGCACTTGATGTTGTTGCGAGACTTCTCACACATCTGAATCCGATATACGAACGAGGCTGGTTCTGATATTCCCAAGAGCGCCATGCCGAACGTATGAAAGACTCTGGATCCTTCCAAGATCCACCCCTCACGCTTTTCTTCTTCAAGCGGTAAGGATCCTCCTTGGCTGCATTATAAACAAGCGTTGGATTCAGATCGTTCATGGCATCAACACCCGCTTCCGTATAAATCGTACTGGTCCATTCAGCCACATTACCTGCCATATCATACAGTCCGTTAGAATTAGGAGAATAGATGCCCACCCGGCTTGTTATCAGGTTTCCGTCCTTGGTATAATTACCACGGTCTGGCTTGAAATTGGCATAGAAACATCCATCCCCATTCTTTACATCCTTGTTTTCCCAAGGGAATTCATTCTGCTCCTTACCGCGGGCTGCATACTCCCACTCTGCCTCAGTAGGCAGACGATATCTCTGTATGAAACGTGCCTCAGGACCCAAGCCTTTCAATAAATAGTCCGTACGCCAGGCACAGAATGCATTCGCCTGTTCCCAAGTAACGCCTACCACAGGATAATCATTATAGGCAGGATTGCTGAAATAACTTCTGAGATAAGTCTCATTATCAGAATTCTTGAAGTCATTCACCCAACAAGTCGTATCCGGATAAACATTCACGATATAGGTATTGAGAAAATCCCAAGGTCCACTCAACTGTCGGTTGATGGTCTGTCTCACGATTCTTCCCTCGTCATCCACATAGGCCGTATCCTTGGAAATCATGACCACCTCGTTCGGATCCACCTCGATGTCCGTATTGAGGTTACGCTCAGAAGCATTGAGACGGTTGCGACGCAAGGCAGCGGCAGTATAATCATAGATTTCATACTTATAGTTGAGCTGACTCCAGTCTATCAACTTTTCTCCCGTCACAGGATTGGTCGTATAAAGACTCTCAATGGCACGCAGTTCATCCTCATTAGGTTTCTTAGGAAGATTCTTCTTCCAGTTGACACGCGGAGGCACAGGTTCACCATTCTTATCTTCCGTAATCATATAAGTTTCATCGCCTCCATAAGAAGGGTCAGCAAGACGGGTACGCAAGATAGAATCTCTCACGTAAGCAACAAATTGCTTATATTCAGAGTTGGTAATTTCAGTATCGTCCATCCAGAAACCATCCACAGAGATTTCCTTCACAGGCGTTTTTCCACCCCAAAGAGAGTCTTGCTTTTCCAAGCCCATCTTCAGGAAGCCACGGTTCACCTTCACCATGCCGTAAGGAGCTGGCTCGGTAAATCCCCTGCCAGATA